>SLDI01000509.1:0-5659 GCA_007125385.1 Phycisphaeraceae bacterium
CCGTGGCACCCACTTTTCGGACGCAGCCTGGATTCCCGGGCCGTTCCGCACTCCCTTCCGGCATTCCCCGCAAAAGGGGCTGTTACACCTTTTCGATCTTCGCCCCCTTCGCCTGCTTCGCGCCTTCGCGGTTCTTCGATGGGTCAGGCAGCGTCAGATTCTCTTCTCTTCTCTGTGTGCTCTGTGCCTCTGTGGTTCTTCCGCCTATCCCACGAACTCGAACCGGCCGGTCAACCCCTGGCGCGAGTGCGGGCCCACCTGCACGGTGAACCAGCCCGGCTCGACGCGCCAACCCGGCTTGTCCACATCGTAGAACGCCAGATCACGCTCGGCGAGGCTCAGCGTCACCGTCCGCGTCTGGCCGGGCTCCAGCGCGATCTTCTCGAAACCCTTGAGCTCGCGCACCGGCCGCTCGACGCTCGCCTCCTCGTCGCCGACGTAGAGCTGGACGACCTCCCTGCCCGCGCGATCGCCGGCGTTGGTCACGTCCACGTGCACGTCAAGCGTCTGCCCCGCGCTCATCGTCGCGCTCGACAGCCGAAGGTTTTCATACGCGAACCGCGTATAGGACAGCCCGTAGCCGAAGGGGAACGCCGGCTCGATGTTGTGACGATCGTAGTGCCGGTAGCCCACGAACACGCCTTCCTCGTAGTGCGCCTTGCCATCGACGCCCGGGTACCGCCGCGGGTCGTGCGTCGGGTTGTCCTCCAGCCGGCGCGGCAGCGTGTCCGGCAGGCGGCCGGAGGGGTTCACCTCGTCCAGCAGCACGCGCGCCAGCGCGTGGCCGCCCTCCTGCCCGGGGTAAAACGCCTCGATCAGCGCCGGCACGTTGGCCAGCCACGGCTCCATGCCGATCGGCGTGCCGTTGAAGAGCACCACCGCGGTGTTTGCATTCGCGCTGGCGACGGCGTTGATCAGCTCGTTCTGCGCGGCCGGCAGCTCGAAGCTCTCGCGGTCCTGCGTCCCGCCCTCGAAAGTGTTGGACAGGCCCACGAACAGCAGCGCCGCGTCGGCGTTCGTCGCGGCCGCGACCGCGCGGGCGATCGTGTCGCCGCCGAAGGGCGTCTGCCACTCCAGCCGCATCGCCGCCTTGTTGCCGATCTTGCGATACTCGACGCGGATCGGCACGCGCCCCGCCTCAAGCCGGCGCTCGACGCTGCGCGACTGCGCCCGGTAGCGAATCTCGAAGTCCTGCTCCTCGTTGACCTGCCACGCATCGATCACCAGCTCGTCGTCGACGTACAGCCGACACGCCCCGTCCTGGTAGCTCACGCCCAGCTTGTACACGCCGGCCTCGGGCACCTCCAGGTGACCCGTCCACCGCGCCGCCCAGCCGTTCTTGGGCATGTTCTCGCCCGGCGCGTTCCAGCCCCAGGCAAAGTCGATCTCCGCGTCGCCGCGCTCGAGCCCCGGCTCCGCGTCCATCTCGTGGCTCGGGATGTACGTGGCGTCAAGGCCCGGCGCACCGCGGGCGTTGCGCAGGTGCTCGCTCGTGACCGCCTCCAGCCCGCCGAGCAGCGAGCAGCCTTCCTCATAGACGATCTGCACATGCTCGGGCAGGTGGTGCTTCAGTCCTTCGTAGGGGCTGACCGTGTAGAAGGGCGTGACCGACGCGCTGCCTCCGCCGCCGATGCGCGCCACGCGCGCGTTGGGTCCGATGATCGCCAGCCGCTTGATGCGCGAGGAGTCGATCGGCAGCAGGTCGCCGTCGTTCTTCAAGAGCACCACCGATTCCTCGGCCACCTCGCGCGCCAGGGCGCGATGCCGCGGTGAGTCCAGCTCGCTGGGCAGCTCCGGCTGCGGCACGTCGATCAGCCCGCTGAGCACGATCGCCCGGAGGATGCGTCGCACCTTGTCGTCCAGCTCCGCCTCGCTCAGCTCGCCCGCCTCGATGCCGGCGAGCACCGCCTGGCGCGTCATCACCTTGCCCGGGCCGGGCATCTCCAGGTCGAGCCCGGCGTGGAACGATTTCATGCTCACCGTCGCCCGCCAGTCCGAGACGATGAACCCCTCGAAGCCCCAGTCGCCCTTGACGATCTCGCGCAGCAGGTGCTCGTGCTCGGACGTGTACGTGCCGTTGAGCAGGTTGTAGGAGGTCATCATCGACCAGGGCTTGGCGTCGCGCACGGCCATCTCAAACCCGAGCAGGTAGATCTCGCGCAGCGTGCGCTCGTCGACCTCGGCGCTGGTCTTGTGCTGGGCCTTCTGCTGGTTGTTGGCCGCCGTGGCCTTGAGGCACGAGCCGACGCGCTGCGACTGCCCGCCCTTGATGAACGCCGCGGCCATGCGCCCGACGAGCCAGGGGTCCTCGGAGTAGGTCTCGTAGTTGCGCCCGCCAAGCGGTGTGCGGTGGAGGTTGATCATCGGTGCCAGGTGGATGGCGTTCTGGCGCGCCCGCGCCTCGCGCGCCATGGCCGCGGCCGCACGCTCGATCAACTCGACGTTCCACGTTGCCGCCTGCCCGATGCCCGTCGGGAAGCAGGTCGCCGGCCCGATCACGTCGCCGACGACCGTCACGCCGTGGCCGCCGTCGGCGCAGCGCAGCGCCGGCACGCCCAGGCGCTCGATCGGCTCGAGGTGCCAGAAGTCGCGCCCGGTGAGCATCGCCGCCTTCTCGTCGAGCGTCATGCGCGAAAGCAGATCCCGCGCCCGCGTCTCCACGTCAAGCGCCGGGTTCTGATACGCCTCGATCGTCTCAGTCGTCATGGTCGATCACCTGGGAGGAAATAGCCACGAATGAACACGAATAAACACAAATGCGCGCGGATCAACGCAAGCGCCCCCCATTTCCAGCTTCTGCATTCTGCATTCTGAATTGCCGCCTTCCCTCAAGGCACAAACCCCTCCCACACCCCCGCCACCCGGCCCGGCTCCGGCACGAACATGAACCGCTCCCGATCGCGGGCGAACTGTTCATAGATCGCCACCCCAGGCTCCAGCCCCAGCGCTTCATACGCGCTCGGCCCCTTGCACACCAGCTCCCGCCGTACATACCGCTCGTTGGCCTGCCATTGCAGTGCGCCATCCTCGCCCACGACGGGAAACCACGCCAGGCCGCCGTGCGCCCGCACGCCGTCATACACGAACCCGTAATCCCGATCGCACCACGCCCCGAACGTCAGCGGCTGTCCCGGGTCCGCGCTGATCGTCGCATGCGCCCAGCCCGGCGGGACGATCACCACCTCGCCCGGGCCCGCCTCGACGGCGAAGCAGCGTCCCGGGTCGTCGGCGTCGCTCTCCTGCATCAGGATGACCGCCCGCCCCGCCCACACCTCGTACACCTCCGGCGTCGACCAGCCCGCGCGCGGGCTCACCTTGTGCACGTGACCCTGCGAACGCACCGGCTCACGCCCCAGCCGACCGGCCGCGTACGTCACCACCCCGAACAGCAGGTGCCGAGCCACCAGCTCGTCCCGATGCCTCGGCCGACCCACGTCCATCGCGATCGCGTACACCGGGTCCGGCCCATCGCAGTCAGGCTCACGCAACGACGGGCGGATCGCCTCCAGCCGCCGCAGCTCCGGCTCAGGCCCGAAGCTGTCCGCGCCATAGACAAACCCCAGCGGTGACGTCGTCGCCTTCAGGTCCAGGCCCCATCGCTGTGCGTCAACCTCAGGCATCCTCAGCTCTCGGCAGTCCAGTTGGCCACGAAGGCACGAAGGAAAGACAGGATAAGGAATGCAGGAAGGGCAGGAAGGCAGGAAAGGAACCGGATATGCTCCGCGCGCCACTCATCCTTCTCCCCTTCCTGGCTTCCTCACTTCCTGGTTTCCTTATCTGCCTTGTCTGACTCGCCTGCTTTCCTTCGCGCCCCTCGTGTCTTCGTAACTATTTGCATGTTCACCGCACGTAGGCCTTGATCGTCGCGCACTGCGTGCCCTCGCCCGGGCCGTGGGGGCGGATGGTGTAGCGCCCCACGCTGGCCGGGACGATGAACGTCTCGGCGTAATGCACGACGAAGGGCTCGAACGCGCCAGCCGGGCTCTCGACGACCGCCTCCTTGCCCTGGACGAGGTTCAGGACGTTTACCGTCCCGGCCGTTTCGTGCTCGACCGCGTTGGTGAACCAGTGGCGGCGCGTCTCGATGAACTCGCGCTCGTGCAGGCCCGTGCGCTGCTCGCACCAGCCATCGCCCTCGGCCACG
This sequence comes from Phycisphaeraceae bacterium, assembly GCA_007125385.1. GTDB lineage: Bacteria > Planctomycetota > Phycisphaerae > Phycisphaerales > Phycisphaeraceae > SKPT01. The sequence goes on from SLDI01000509.1 coordinate 4,145, forward strand.
GTTTCAACGCGGTTGATCAGCTCGCGCTTCACCCACGACTCCGTCCGCTCCCACACGATGTTGTGTCGCCCGTGCTCGATGTTGATCGGCCGGGGCAGGCCGTCGAGCCCCACGCGGCCCCAGTCCCAGAGCTTGAAGGTGAAGATGTAAGGCGTGGCGCTGATCTCCAGCACCATGCTCCCGCGCCCCGAGCAGTGCACCGTGCCCGCCGGGATCAGGAAGTGGTCGTGCTGCTTCGCCGGCCAGCGGGCGCCGTAGCGATCCGCATCGAACGGCTCGACGCCGGCCTGCGCCCGCCTGAGCGCCGCGATCATCTCGTCGCCGTCCACGCCCTCCTTGAGCCCCAGGTACACGCATGCCTCGTCGTCGGCGTCGAGCATGTAATAGCTCTCGTCCTGCGTGTAGTGCATGCCGAACGTGTTCTGGATGTACTCGGTCAGCGGATGGACCTGGTAGGACAGGTGCCCGCCCTGGATCGTGTCGAGGAAGTCGAAGCGGATGGGGAACTCGGTGCCGAAGCGGGCGTGCACGCGTTCGCCCAGCAGCTCGCGCGGATGGCGAAACACCAGGTTGATCGCCGGCAGCTCGAAGCACGTGGGGCTCGTGGCGTCGCCCAGGCCCAGCAGCATGCTGTTCTCCTCCGGCACGCAGTCGAAGCACCACGCGTAGTTCGCGGCCGAGCAATCCAGGTCGCACACCTCTTTCATCCACTGCCCGCCCCACGGGCCGGGGTCAAAGAAGGGCACGACGCGGAACGGCCGGGTCACCGCATGCGCCAGGCCCCGGCGAATCGTCTCGCCGGCGGCCAGCCTGGGCTCAGCCGGCCGCGTCGTGTCCAGCGCAAAATCCATCCGCTCCAGCAGCGGCTGCTTCCACCGATCGCACACCCGCCAGTCCACGAAAAAGCTGCGCTTGTATTGCAGGCTCGCCTTGAGCGTGCGGTTCTCCACGCCCAGGTTGCTGATCTCGTCGCGCCGCTGCCGCTGCTGCGCCTCCCAGCGCGGCATGTCGGCGTAGCACAGCACGTCGCCGTCATGGATCATCGCCGCCCCGCAGCCGACGACGAGCACCAGGCCCTGGGCCTGGGCGACGCGCTGGCGCAGCGATGCGAGCTTCGCGTCATCGAAGAACTGTGGCAGCGTCAGGCCCGACAGGTAGCCGAACACCGGGTCGTCCCCGCCGAGGAACGGCTCGACGAGACGGTCGATTTCGGCCGGCGGCTTCATCGCGTCGCGGGCATTGACGACCATCGCGGGCTCGAGCCGGCTCGCCAGCTCATCGCGCACGGCGGCCTCAAACACGCCGCTGTAGCAGTCCACCACCAGCACACCCGCACCCGCCGCGTCGCGCAGCGCGCCCGCGATCGCGTCCCAGCCCTCGACGCATTCACCGCCCGGCACCGCCACGTATGGAAACTTGTCGTAGTTCGGCTTTCTCATGTCGTCGTTCGGTTTGCTCATGCACATCTCAAGAACGGACCCATCTCGCCGCGACGCGGAGCAGGGAGAACCATCG
>SLDI01000333.1:0-5646 GCA_007125385.1 Phycisphaeraceae bacterium
CCTCGAGCCGATCGCGCACGTGCCGGCAGAGCTTGAGCACCTGGTCCGAACGGATCGACTCGTGATGCTCGTTGAGCACCTCGAGGAAGCGCGACATGTGCGTGCCCTTCTGGTGGTGCGGCAGGCCCACGTACATGTTCACCGTCGCCACCGTCGGCTGACGCCCGCCCGTCTTGGGGCAGTGCAGCGTGATCGGGTAGCGGATGTCCTTGACACCCACCTTGTCGATCGCCACCCGCCGCGTGTCCGCCAGACCCTGCACGTCCGGCATCGCCGCCGGCACGCTGGCCGTCGAACCGACGGTGTTTATCTTGTCACCCATGCTGCTCACAATCTTATTCTAGAAACCCACCCCACCATCTCAGCCGCCCATCCCCCATCTTCATTCTGCATTCTGAATTCTGAATTCCCCCCTCATCCCTCAAACGCCGCGAAGTGCGCATCCTGAATCGGCACCACGACATTCAGGATGTCGCTCAGGATCCGCGCCGGCGAGCCCAGCGAGTCGACCTTCACCACCATCTCGGCCGAGTAGTGCTCCAGCACCGGTGCCGTCTCGTTCTCGTACACCTGCCAGCGCTGGCGGATCACCCGCTCGTCAGCGTCGTCGTAGCGGTTCTCCTTCAATGCCCGCCGACGCAGCCGCTCGAACATCGCCGCCTCGTCGTCGCAATGAAGGTGAATCACCTTCAGCACGTCGATGTACTCGTCCATGATCGCCGCCTGCTCGCGCGTCCGCGGGATGCCGTCGAGCACCAGCAGGTCCGTCCGCGGCTTGTAGTGGGCGATCACGCTGCGGGCGTGGATGTGCTCGGCCCACATCCGCACCGTGACATCGTCCGGCACCAGCTCACCCCGCGACGAGTACTCGTAAAAAATCCGCCCCAGCTCCGAGTTGATGTCGATCGAGCGGAACACGTCGCCGCAGGCGAAGTGGTAGAAGCCCGGGATTTGCCCCAGGATTCGCCCCTGCGTGCCCTTGCCCGCCCCCGGGGCGCCGAACAGGAGGATCGTCTTGTAATACTGCCGGGGCTTGTTCACGTCACTGTCGGGCTGGGTCTGGGGCTCGGTGCGAGCAGGCATGATTCCGGTCCATGGGTTAGGGGTGCGCAAAGTCATGCCGGACTTCGACGTATTGTAACGCAAATCCCCCTCTCGCTCCCGCCCCGGCCACAGGTCACCCACCGCTCACCGCGGCCGGGCAAACCCCCACGCCGCCGCCAACGCGTCCGCCGCCTGCTCCGGGTCCTCCCCCGCCCAGCGCCCGCCATTACGCAGGTACGCATGCGCCAGCTCATGCGCGATCAGCCAACGCACGAACGCCCCCGGCCTCGCCCGCAGCGTCCGCTTGAGCACCACGCTGCGGCTGCAACCCGACGCCCCCGGCACCGCCACCGGCACCGCGAAACCGCCCGCCCCAGGCTCGTAATCACACAACGAAAACCCCGCGTCCCCCATCAGATCCGCCCGCACCTCAACCGGCAGCGCCCGCACCACCGCCACCGACTCGGCGTGCAGCCGCGGCTCCAGCCCGAACCCCGCCACCCAACGCTCGACCGGGCACCCCGCCACACCCCCCGCCGCGCCCTCCACCGTAAATTCCACACGCGTCCACGTCATCGCATCCACCAGTTTACACGCTGCCGACGCCCGACCGCGTTAATCAAGAAAAGCAACCACAGAGGCACAGAGACCACAAAAAAGAGGGGGAAACAGACACGGATGACCCAGCCGCTTGCGGCGTCGCGAGGCTGACCGATCGCCGAGTGTCCTCGAAAAGGCGAATAACGAATTCAGGAAGGGCAGGAAGGCAGGAACGGAACCGGTGGCGGAGTTCTAATCGCCCCATCCACCCGCTCCTTCCCGATCTGTGTTTATCCGTGTTCATCCGTGGCTACTTCCCCACTTCTCTGTCCTCTCTGTGCCTCTGTTGCTAATCATCCGCTCCCCGTCGCCACCGCCGGCAGGTCCAGCCCATCGACCTGCCCCGCCTCCAGCCGGGCGTGCGCCAGCCCGGCGATCATCGCCGCGTTGTCCACGCACAGCGCCAGCTCCGGCAGATTCACCGCCACGCCCCGACGCTCGCCCAGTTCCCCCAATCGCTTGCGCAGCAGAGAGTTGGCCGACACCCCCCCGCCGACCACCACGCGCCTGGCCTCGGGCAGGTGCGCCAGCGCCCGCTCGATCTTGGCGATCAGCACGTCCACCACCGCCTCCTGGAACGACGCGGCGAAGTCCGCCCGCTGCCGGTCCGTCAGCTCCGCAGCGCTGCGCGGAAAGCTCGCCCGCCGCCCCCGGCCAACAGGCCGACCACGCACCGCGTAGAGCAACGCCGTCTTGAGCCCGCTGAACGAAAAATCCAGGCTCCCCGCCTCCAGCATCGACCGCGGCAGCTCGTGCGCCCGCCCATCGCCCCGCTGCGCCAGCCCATCCAGCCTCGGCCCACCGGGGTAGCCCGCCTCCAGGATCACCGCCGCCTTGTCATACGCCTCGCCCACCGCGTCGTCGATCGTCCGGCCCAGCAGCTCGAGCTCCAGCGGCCCTCGCACGGCGTAAAGGCTGGTGTGGCCACCGGATACGACCAGACCCAGGGCCGGGTAGTGCGGCTCGTCAGCGGGCCCCGGCTCCGAACCCCTCCCCCCCCGGGGGAGGTCGGTAGGGGGTGCCTCCGCATGCCCGGCGGCGGTGCCCCTGTCTTCCGTCGATGCCCCGTCCGGAGCCCGGGCCCACCCTCCCCCAGCCCCTCCCGAAGGGAGGGGGGTCGGCGCGGCCGGCCCCCGCTGGGGTGGGGCGGGCACCAGCTCGGCCGCGTAAAGGTGCGCGTGCACGTGGTCGACCCCGATCAGGGGCCGGCCCAGCGCCCACGCCAGCGCCTGCGCCGCGCTGACCCCCACCAGCAGCGACCCGATCAACCCCGGCCGATTCCCCACCGCCACCGCGTCCACCCGCGCCGCCGACACCCCCGCCTCGTCGAGCGCCCGGCGGACCACCGGCTCGATCCGCTGCACGTGCGCCCGGCTGGCGATCTCCGGCACCACGCCGCCATAGGTCGCGTGCAGCTCATGCTGCGACGCCACCACGTTCGACCGCACCACCCGCCCGTCGGCGACCACCGCCGCCGCCGTCTCGTCGCAGCTCGTCTCGATGCCCAGGATCAGCGTCATGGCACCGGCTCGAGCCGGACATCGAGCTCCTCGAGCTCGGCCGCGTCCCCATCCTCGTCGGGCACCTCGTCCCCCTCGACGACCTCCAGCGCCTCGAGCTGCCGCTCAATCTCCGCCAGCCGCTCGTGGACCCGCTGCCGCTGCTCGACCAGGCTCTGCCGCTCGTCCGCCGTGACGCGCGCCTGCACGTCATGGGCACCGACGGCCGGCCACTGGCCCGTCTCCAGCCTCCCGATCGCCGCACGCAGCGCCGCGGCCAGTTGCGGGTCCATCAGCTCCTGCTCGATGCGCTGGGGCGTCAGCGGCCCGGCGTCGGCGTTGTTGTCCGGCCGCAGGGCGTCGTTCTCCCGCCGACGCTGAAGCATCTCGCGCTGCTCCCGGTCCGTCAGCCCCACGTACGCCCCTTCGCTGGGATCCACGCCCCACGTCGGCGCTTCGTCGCGCCGATGCAGCAGCCGACCCGATGGCAGGTAGTAGTAGGCGTTGGTGATCTTCAGCGCGCCCTGCCCGGCCTCGAGGCGGCGCACCTGCTGCACCGACCCCTTGCCATACGTTCGCGAGCCGACAATGTACGCCCGGTCGTGGTCCTTCAGCGCCCCGGCCAGGATCTCCGCCGCCGACGCCGACGCGTTGTTCACCACCACCACCACGGGAATCTCCTCGCTGACGGTCGGCTCGAGCCGGGCGTCGAGCACCTGCTCCGTGCCGTCGCGGCTGCGCACCGACACGATCCGGGCGCCGCGCGGCAGGAACAGGTCCACCACGTCGCGCGCCTCGTCCAGCAGCCCGCCCGGGTTGAAGCGCACGTCCACGACCAGCGCCCGCAGGCCGTCCGCCTTGAGCCGGTCGATCACCTCGCTCATCTCCTCCAGCGTCCGCTCGTTGAACTGCGTCAGCCAGATGTACCCGATGCCGCGCTCGGCGTCGAGCATGTGCTCGAAGCGCTGATTCTCGCCGCGTGACAGCCCGCGCACGCTCTGGACGCGGATACGCTCGCGCGTGACGGTGATCCGGTGCTCCTCGCCGTTGCGCCGGACGGTGAACGTCACGTCGGTGCCGGCCTCGCCCGTCAGCCGATCCACCGCGTCCTGCAGCGACATGTTCAGCGTCGACTCCTCCTCGATCCGCGTGATGATGTCGCCGGCCATGACCCCGGCCCGCCAGGCGGGCGAGTCGGGCAGCGGCGTGATGATGCGCACGCGGCCTTCGGCCTCGTCGACGTCGACCTCGGCGCCGATCCCCGAAAACTCGCCGCGCACCTCCCGCTCGAAACGCTCCAGGTCCTCCGGGCGGAGAAAGTCGGTGTGCGGGTCGTTGAGCATGTTGATCATGCCCTCGATGGCCGCACGGTTCAGCTCCCGGCCATCGAGCTCCTCCACGTAGCCGGTCAGCAGCTCGTGGCGGATGTCGATCAGCAGGTCCAGATCGTGAAACGGGCTCGCGGTCCGCGCCCAGGTGTGCGTCAGCAGCAGCAGCGCCGCCGCCAGCAGGGACACGACCGCAAGCTTGACAGGGATTCCTTGCCTCATAAAGCGCCTCACATGGATTGGGCAGGCCGGGTCGGCAGGCGAATGATCGATTCTAGGGCCGGCCGGGCAGCGATTCAAAAGATCCTGCCGCCGGCAAGCCCTGAAACGTGCCTGACAAGGGTGCCACACAGCATCCCAGCAGGGGGCCGTGTGCTTCGGCCATCCACGGTTGATCTCACACAGCAGCCTTCAGCCTGCCGTGCGGCACCCGCCCGCCTGAAACAAAGCCTGGCTTGTCCGGCCGGCTCGTCCTGCCTCCTTCTCGTGATCCTCCAGCGTCGTGGCCCCGGCCCCTCGTGCGTCAGGCGTGCATGCACACGGCGCGCCAAAGCACCATTGCCGGGCATGCCGGCCGGCATCGCCTATCGACTCATCGCCGCGTCGATCCGCTCGATGACCCGCGCGTAGGCCGGATCATCCAGCACCGGGCCACCGGCCGGCACGATCTCGTCGTCCGCCTTCAGCGCCACCCAGCTCCGGCAGCCGGCGTACTCCGCGTCGTTGACGATCGTCTTCGCCTCGGGCAGCTCGTGCACCCGCACCGCGATCAGGTACAGCGGGCGGTTCGGCTTGTAGTTGAAGCGCATGTCGATCTGCTCGGCCGACCAGGGGTGCATCTCGTCCAGCTCGTCGAACGCCGCCCGCGACGCCACCTCCCACACGTGCGTCGCCCGCGCGTGGCCGCGGATCGTCACCGTCTCCGGCTCCGCGCCGAAGCGCTCGACCCGATCGCGATACACCGGCTTGAGCTTGGCCGGGTCCTGGTGCATCCAGGCCGGGAAAAGGGCGAAGTGCGGCCTCTCGAGCTCGAACCCGTCCGGCCCCGCCGCCTCGAGGATCCCCCCTTTGCGCAGCAGCATCGCCAGCTCGCCCGCCAGCAGCAGGTCGCACACCACGGCCCATTCCTTCAACGCGGTGTCGAGCAGCATCCGATCATCGTAGGCCAAGCGCAC
>SLDI01000040.1:0-18378 GCA_007125385.1 Phycisphaeraceae bacterium
ACAGTCACGGATCTGGCTGTCGCACACGCAGCCGACCGCACCGCGCGCCATCGCCGCCGCAGACATGAGCTCACCCCACGGCGCGTTGGTGCCGCTGAAGTCGGTCGAATGGATGACCACGTCGTTGGGCCGCAGCGCATCCATCGCCTCGATCTCCAGGCCGTACGGATCCTCCTCGACAACGTAGTCGGTGTCCATCCAGCGCAGCGTGCGCGCCCGGCCGACGAAGCCGCAGCGGCGGATGTCCGGCAGCAGGGGGCGCAAACGCTGGTGCATCGCCTGCTGCCGGTAGCCCAGCTCGTCGAGGATGTCGCAGACGACGGGCACGTAAAGGTGCTCGCGGATGAATTTGAAGGTCGCATCATCTGTTTCGGTCATGGTCGATCCTGTCACAAGGCGCGGTTACGCGTCGGGCCGCGCGTCGGTGGTCAGCAGCCGGGCCGGGTTGCCGGCCACGGTGCTCCCGGCCGGGACGTCCTTGAGAACCACGGCCCCCATGCCGACGACGCTGGCCGCGCCGATGTTTACATGCTGGCGAACGCTGCACGCCTGACCGAGGTAGGCGTTGTCGCCGACCTTGACGGACCCGGCGAGTGTCGCCCCGCTGCACAGGGTCACGTTGTCGCCGAGCTGGTCGTCGTGGTTGATGGCGGCGCCGGCGAGCATGAACAGACGATCGCCGACGCACGCGCCGGCACCGATGAAGGCATGCGGGTAGACGACGCACCCGGCCCCCAGGCGGGCGCTGTGGGCGACCATGGCGGTGGGGTCGATGAGCGTGGCCCAGCGCTGGCGGGGCACGTCGATCGCGTCGCGGAACTCGTGGTCGAACGCCAGGTGGCACGCTTCGTGCCGGGCCAGCACCGCCGCGCCGCCGAGCACCGCAAAGCCGGTCGCCGCGATGGCGGCGTGCCCCGGGTGGCCCGCCGGCGCGACGAAGCCGACGAGCGCCCACGTAGGCTTGGCCGCGTTGATGCGCTCGACGAGCTGCGCCATTTCAACGGCATGCGGTCCGACGCCGAGGATGATCAGCGGCTTCATCATGCGGTGTTCGCGGCAGGGCCAACGTCAGGCCACGCGATACGCGGCGACGACGTCCTCGTTGATCTCAACACCCAGGCCCGGCCCGGTGGGCACGTCCAGCCAGCCGTCGCGCATCGTGAGCGGCTGCACGCACAGGCGACGCAGCAGCGAAGCCGAGGCGACATTGTACTCGATGAACGTGCCGTTCATGAGGTAAGCGCTCAGGTGCAGGGCGCCGGCCTTGAGCACGTCGGAGAGCCAGGCGTGCGGCACGCATTCGATCTGCATCCGCGTGGCGAGGTCCGCCACCTGCCGCGCCACCGTCAACCCGCCGCAGCGGCTGAGATCCGGCTGAAGCACGTCAACGCACCCGCGCCGCGCCAGGCGCTCAAAGTCGTCGTAGCCCGCCGTCTGCTCGCCCGCGGCCAGACGCAGCGAACGGGTGTGGCGCGCAAGCTGGGCGTACCCGTCGACATGCTCCGGCGGCAGGAAGTCCTCGAGCCAGTAGACCTCCAGCGCTTCCAGAGCGTCAATGACGCGGCGCCAATCCTTGAGCGAGCGATGCCGATACAGATCGCGTTGTGACTGCCCATGCCAGCCGCCGTCGACCATGAGCGTGACGTCCGGCCCCGCTTCTTCGCGCGCCGCGGCGACGAGCGCCACGTCGCGCTGCACGTCGCTGCCGAACACCCCCCAGCCGAACTTGATCGCGTCGAAACCCTGGGCGAGGTAGCCGGCGACGGCCTGCTTCATCGCATCAGGCGTGGGGCGGAAGAGCGTCGAGGCGTAGACGCGCACGCGATCACGATACTTCGCCCCCAGCAGCCGCCAGACCGGCTGCCCGATCGCCTTGCCGGCAACGTCCCACAGCGCCAGGTCAACGCCGCTGATCATCTGCATCCCCGCGCCCGCCCGGCCGTAGTAGCTCATGCAGCGATACATCTTCTGCCAGAGCCGCTCGCGCTGGAACGGGTCCTCGCCCACCAGCGCCGCCCGCAGCGACTCAAAGCCGATCTGCCCGCCCGAGGGCGCGTCGACGATCGCCTTGGCAACGTGCGGCTGAGTCTCGACATCCGCCCAGCCCTCGATGCCCTCGTCCGTCGTGACGCGCAGCAGCGACACGAAACGCACGCCATGCGCCTCCGTCGCCTGCCAGGGGTCGGGGTAGTCCTTGCCCGTGTCGAGCACGTACGCCTGAACGTCGACGATCTTCATGGCAGGCCCGCTCCTCATCCATCGCTCATGCGCCGATGCCCAGCAGGCCGAACGCATCACGATGCAGGATCCCCTCGATCGTCTCGTCGGTGATGCGCGGCAGGCCGGCGCCGCCGGTCACGTCGTTGATCCGCTTGAGCCCGGCGATGGTCTCGTCCGCGCCGGCGAAAGGGTAGTCGGTCCCCAGCAGCAGCTTGTGCGCGACGCCGTACTCCTGCGCCAGCATCATCATGTTGTAGAACTGCCACGGCCGATAGTGCAGCGCGGAGATGTCGGCGTAGACGTGCGGGTGCTTGCGAATGACGCAGATGCACTGCTCGTGAAACGGGTGCCCGAGGTGCGCCAGCACCATGCGCAGCTCCGGGTAGCGCATCGCCACGTCGTCGAAGACGTCGGCATAGGCGTAGCGCAGCGGGGCCAGGCGGTTGAACGTCGTGCCGGTGTGAAACAGGATGGGGATCTGGCGCTTCTGGCAGTAGGCGTAGACCGCGTCGCAGCGCTCGTCGCGCGGGTCGAAGCCGGCGTAGATCGGGCCCATCTTAAGCCCGCGGAGCTTGAGGTGCTCGATCGCCTCGGTCAGCTCGTCCATGTGCGCCGGGTCCGTCGGGTCGCAGCACGCGAAGCCGACGAGCTTGCCCACCGCCTGCGCGACGAGCTCGGCCACAAACGTGTCGGGCACCCAGTAGCCCGTCAGCCTGGCCTTGAGCCCGAACACGGCAACCTTCTCGAAGGGCTCGGCCTCACGCAGGGCGTCGGCGAGCGTCACCGTCAGATCCAGCGGCCGGCCACGCGACAGCTCCGCTTCACGCACCGTCGCCGGCTCGATGTGCAACCGCTGATCCCAGACGTGGCTGTGAATGTTCTGCATCGGTCGATCCCGGGACGGCCAGCGTGCAAACGCGGCCTGCGACAACATAGCACAGGCAACCCGGTGACGCCCATCCCCGATCGACGCGGTATGCTGGCGCCGCTTCAAGCGATGAGATCACCGCCCGATCAACAGGCACCACCATGGCCCGACCGCCCGGCCGCCACCTGCCCCGCTTGCTCTATTCCATCCCGGGCTATCGCCTGCGCGACATCCAGCAACCCAAGCGCGGCCGCCAGCACGTCGGCATCGCCTTCAACCTTCATCACGGCCGGCCACAGCTCGATGACCTGCCACGCCACCTCGCCCTCATGAAGCCGCACTTGCTGGCGCTGAACCTCAATGGCACCATGTCCCAGCCAGGCCCCGACGCACCCCAGCCGCACATCGTCCCGCTCGGACAGGGCGACCGTGATATCGAGGTTCTCCACGCCGTGGCGCAGTGCGGGTGGCACGGACCCGTGGGCGTGCTGTGTCACAGCGCCGAGGTCGATGCCGAACATCGCCTGCTCGACAACCTCGAGGGTTTGCGCTGGCTGCGGGCCCAACTCCGGGACGGGGCGCCCGGACCGCGCCCGGTCCCACGCACCTGGCCTGAACATTGAAGCCCAACCGCCACTTCGACCCGGCGGCCTTGAAGCCTGCGGGATTCGCGTGGCTGACAAAGCTCATCAACATGACGGACAACCTTCCAGAATTGAATCACCAGCCCTGGGCACAGCACGGCCGACTGACGGTGGCTCCGGACGGCAGCCCCAGTGCCCTGCTACGGCGAAGCGCGCCGCGCGAGCCAGGGCACCGGCGCGGTGACATGCGCAAGTTGACACCTCCTGGCCCGATTGCTAGAGTTCCGCCACTCCGGGCAGGGGCGGTTCCTGCGCGGGTCGGTTCTCAAGTTCTGGAGCCACGGCTGTGGACGAATCTGGCAGTTGTAGCCAACCACCCCGAACCTTCCTCGGCGATGAATCCGAGGACCCGGGCGAACCTGTCACCGGGTCTCTGGCGTTCCCGAGGCTGGAGCCGATCCGCCCCCAGGCTGCGCGACCGTTGAACCACACGGCCGCCTAGCCAACTGGCTGACTTCGTTTCCGGCCTTGGGCGGCGCAGGCCCGGGCCCGGGAACGTGAAAGGAAGTCAGCCATGACGCAATTCCCGTCCGAAATCGATCTGCGCGCCCTCCTTGAGAGCAACGACACCGAGGCGATCCGTCGCGCCTGCACCGACGCGCATCCCCATGCCGTCGCCCAGCGGCTTGCCGACCTCAGCGATGACGAGGCCTGGGCGATTCTCGTGCGCCTGGAAGATCCCCAGGATGGCGAAGTGTTCGCTCACCTGCCGCGCGAGCGACAGATCACGCTGGCCACCGACCGCGACGATCGTGAGGTCGCCTCGCTGCTCGAGGACATGGAGGCCGATGACCGCACCGACCTGATCCAGCAGCTCGAAGAAAACCAGGCCAAGCGGCTGATCGAGCTGCTCTCGAAGGAGGAGCGCGAGGAGACGCAGCGGCTCAGCGCCTACGACCAGGACGCGGTCGGCGCCGTGATGAACGTCGACGTGGTCCGCCTCGAGCCGCACCTCACCGCCGAGCAGGCCATGGCCCGCCTGCGCGAGCAGGCGCCGCGCAAGGAGACGATCTACTACGCCTTCGTGGTCGACGAGCGCGGCGGCCTGATCGGCCGCGTGGCGCTGGCGGACCTGGTCATGGCGCAGCCCGCCCAGCCCGTCCGCGAGCTCATGGAATCCGAGCCGCTCAACGTCGAGGCCGCCGCGCCACGCACCGAAGCCGCCCGACTCATTCAGGACTATGACCTCGTGCTGCTGCCCGTGGTCGAAGGCGACAACCGCGTCGTGGGCATCGTCACCGTCGACGACGTCATGGACGTGGTCGAGGAGGAAGTCTCCGACACCATCTACCACAAGGCCGGCGTCGGCGACATCACCCACCAGAAAGACCACGTCTGGAGCGAGCGCCTGACGGGTGGTTCAATCTGGTACCCCGTGCGCGTGCGCATCATGTACCTGATGATCGTGCTCGTGGGCGGCTTCATCGTCGGCGGCGTGGTCGGCGCCTACGAGGAACTGCTCGAGGCCCTGGTCATCACCGCCGTGTTCGTCCCCTTGATCATGGACATGGGCGGCAACGTGGGCACGCAGTCCACCACCATCTTCGCCCGTGGCCTGGCGCTGGGCCACATCGACATGAAGCAGTTCTTCCCCAAATTCCTGCGCGAAGGCCTGATCGGCATCGTGATGGGCGTGATCCTCGGCGTCCTCGGGGGCACGATCGCCTACCTCTGGCAGGGAGCCCCCAACGACGTGCCGCAGCTCGGCCTGGCGGTGGGCATCGCCCTGTTCAGCGTGGTCACCATCGCCGCGTTCCTCGGCTTCGCGCTGCCCTTCATCCTGGTCAAGCTCGGCTTCGACCACGCCCCGGGCGCCGACCCGTTCGTCACCACGATCAAGGACTTCACCGGACTGCTGATCTACTTCGGCGTCGTCGCCGCCATCGTGCCCATCGATTGGCCGGACGAGGAGCAGATCGGCTTCCTGCTGGAGTCGGGCCGGCAACTGCTCGCCGTGACCGTGGGCTGATCCGCCCCGATATCCCAGCCTTGGAACAGCCCCGGCCCTGAAGGCGACGGTGACAACCGAATGAGGCTTCCGAATAATCCGAGCACCAGTGCATCCTGCGATAACCAAGTCGGGCTCACTGCGGGTGCCACGGCTTGACCGCGCAGCGGCAAGCCGTGCGATCGTCGAAAGACGCACGGCCTGCCCTTCGGGACAAGCCGTGGCACCCCGGAACCCAAGGTTAAGTCGACCATTCAAACGTCAATAACGGAGCGACGACACGCGAAGTCGAAAAAGTCAACAGGATCAAACCACATGACGCTTCTTCGCGCCCTTCGCCTGCTTCGCTTCTTCGCGGTTTTCAGCCCCCCCCGAGTTGCAATCCCCAACATGATGAGAAGGAGATGAACGATGACGAAGCACACCAGCCTGAACACACCCGGCCTGACGATGCTGGCGGCCCTTGGCATCGCCGGGCTGATGATGGCGGCGGCGACAGCCGTTGCGGACAGGCCTCTACCACCCAGCCCGGACCAGGCACGGGCAGCCAACGACGCCGACGGCCGGCTGGACCCCGCACCGCGCCAAGTGCCCGAGCCGATCGATCTGGACCACCATCACCTGTTCAACCGCGCCCCGCGCGAGGCCCTGCGCCCCCTGGCGCCCGAGCCGCATCCCTACACCACCGAGCCCGGCTGGTTCCAGATCGAGATCGACCCGCTCAACTTCACCTACAACCGCGACGGCGACGAGCGCACCTACGCCTTCGAGGTGCCCGTGCTGTTCAAGGCCGGCGTGCTGGAGAATGTCGACTTTCACATCGGCGTCGACGCCTTCGTCTGGGAGAAGGTGCGCGACCGTGACACGCGCCAGCGCGAGCGCGACCACGGCTTCGGCGACCTGACGCTGGCGTCAAAAATCAACCTCTGGGGCAACGACGGCGGCGACAGCGCGGCCAGCGTGTACCCCTTCCTCGTGCTGCCGACAGCCCGACATGATCTTGGCCCCGACGGCGTGGAAGGTGGCGTCATGTTGCCGACCTTCTGGGACCTGGGCTACGTCGAGCTCGAGTTCACCCCCTGGGCCGCCGCCATCCGCGGCGGCGGGGCGAACCGATACGAAGGCGAGTTCGGCCAGCTCACCGTGCTCAGCCGCGGCATCACCGACGAGCTGGTGGGCTTCGTCGAGTTCGAGAGCGTGTTCTTCACCGAAGCCGGCGAGGACTGGGTCGGCATCGTGGCGACCGGCCTGACATGGGAGCGCTGGGAGGACACCGTGATCGAGGCCGGCATCGGCTTCGGCGTGACCAGCGCCGCCGACACGCTCAACGCCTTCATCACCGTCGTGCAGCGGTTCTAGGCTCCGTCCGAAAACCGCAGGAGTGGGGGTGCCACGGCTTGTCCCGAAGGGCAAGCCGTGTCTCCGTCGGCCGTGACACGGCTTGCCGCTTCGCGGTCAAGCCGTGGCACCCACTTTTCGGACGGCGCCTAGGTCGACGCTCGAACGTTTGTCGCCATCAATCGTCAGGAGTCGAGAGGCTCCTGACGATCTTTGCCTTGAACGATTCGGCGAAGCGTTCATGAATCGATATCACACAGGCAAACCCCGTCCTGCGATGCACGCCGGACCCGACCGCTTCAGCGCTCGGCGCGGACGCCCCGCGGCCGCCGGTGGCCATTGCACTGCCCGCCCCGGGGCCCCCTCAACCCCTCATAACCAGCGCCCGTTTGATTCGGTCACCCGAACGTGACACGGAAAGGTGCGCTGCGCGCACGCCGGCCAACAGTCTGAAATGCGTTTGGCCCGCTCGACTCAGCGCTTGGAGAACTGGAACTTGCGCCGGGCGCCGGGTTGGCCGTACTTCTTCCGCTCGACCTCGCGGGGGTCCCGGGTGAGGTAGCCCTTGTCGCGGAGGATGGGCTCGAGGCCGGGGTCGTACGCCTTCAACGCCCGGGCCACGCCCAGCAGAACGGCGCCGGCCTGGCCGGTGATCCCGCCGCCGTGGGCCTTCACGAACACGTCCAGCTTCCCCTCAGTCCCGGTGTCACGCAGGGCGTTGCGGCAGGCGTCGCGATGCTGCGGCTCGGAAAAGTACCTGTCGATCTCCCGGCCGTTGATCAGGAACACGCCCTCGCCGGGCTTGACACGCACGCGGGCGACGGAACTCTTGCGCCGCCCCGTGCCCCAGATGAAACCGCCGCGGTCCGGCTTGGCCGGCTCGGCGCTCGGAGCCGGGCTGGCGGTGACGGGCGGCTCAATCGTGGCGACGTCGGCGCCGGTGTCGGGAGCGTTTTCGGCCATGGTCAGGGCGTTCCGTGAAAAGGCGATCACAGGGTCAGGGGCTCGGGCTGCTGGGCCTGGTGCGGATGCTCGGGCCCCGCGTAAATCTTGAGCTTCTTGAGCTGCTGACGCGCCAGGCGGTTGCCCGGCATCATCCGCCACACCGCCCGCTCCAGAAGCTGGTCGGGGTGCTTGGCGAGCATCTCCCGGTAGCTGCGCACGTGCCGCCCGCCGGGGTAGCCGCTGTACCGGTCGAACTCCTTCTGGTCCAGCTTGCGCCCGGTAAACCGCATCTTGCTCGCGTTCGTGATCACGACGAAATCCCCGACGTCCGCATGAGGGGTGTACTGGGGCTTGTGCTTGCCCATCAGGATCCGGGCGACGCGCGCGGCGAGCCGCCCGAAGATCTGGTCCGTGGCGTCGACATGGACCCATTGGCGGTGGGCGTCGTCGGTCCTGGCGTGGGTGGTCTGGCGGTTCATCGCAATAATCCGTGTCGCGGACCGGCAAGCGGACGCGGTGGGCGCGTAAAACGGCGAGCCCGATAGTATATCGGGGCCCGGCGGGGTGTCAAGGCGGCCTCCGGGACCGACCAGGGCCACCCCCTGGCCGCCGATTGCGTCGACGGCGATCGCGTCTACATCGAAAAAGCCGCACGCCTCCACCGCAGCGACGACCGCGGCCGTAATCCCCCGCGACACGCAGACCTACGGCCGGGTCTACGTGGACGACTCCGGACGCGGCGTCCGGGTGGGGGAGCCGATTCCCGAACCAGGCACCCTGGGGTCGCCGGGCCGCAGCGGCCTCCTGCTGCGGCGTACAGCGCGGGCCAGGTTCTCGCACCGGACGGTCACCGCCCCCGCGATGACCGGGCCGGCCGATCGGCCCGACTCACCTGGCGCGGTCAATCCAGCGCGGCTCGACACCGCCGCCGGGCAGTGTCGAGCAGGCGAAGCAGCGCTTCGACATCGGCGTACCGGAATTGTCGCTTCAGGCGTGAGCGTTCGGCCTCACCAGGCCGGTGTCGCATGGCCTGGAGCGCGGCGGTGGCGGGGCCGAGCAAGAGACGGGATCATGCCCCCAATCAGCAATCAGCAATCAGCAATCAGAAATCAGCAACTCCCCCTCACCGTCCCACCGGATCCTCAATCCACCGCTCGTAGCACGGCCGACACAGATGCAGCGTCAGCTTGCGATGCACCTGGTCGAGCATCTCGCGCTCCGAGACGTTGGCGTGCTCCATCTGCTCGATAAGGCGCTGCATCTCGTCGGCAACGTCCTCGGCCTCGCGGGCCAGGTCCTCGTCGGTCAAGCGCGGCGGCGTCGGGTCGGCCCACGCCTCGACGTTGACGACATACCAGTCGCCATCGCCCGGCGTCAGCGACCGGCCACAGCGGTGACAGAGGAGGGGGTCAGTCATGGTGGAGGTCACCGCTGCGCCGGGTGCCACTGACAAGGGCGTCCACGGCCTTGTCAGTGCTTCACCGCGTCAGCACACTGACAAGCTCCGCGGACTCCGCTTGTCAGTGGCACCCGGCGCGTGGACTCTTCTGCATTCTGCATTCTGCATTCAAATCAAAACCCATACTCCCCCCACCGCTCGCTCACCCGCCGCTTCGTCGCCTCGTCCATCACCTGAAGCGCCGGCCAGTGCCGCACCGCGTTCCCGCCCACCTCCTCGCCCGCCATCTTGCGCGTCGCGTCAAACCCCATCTTGTGCCCCGCCCCCAGCCGCGGGGCCGCGTGGTCCAGGATGTCCAGCGGGCCGTTGACCACCTCCACGTCACGCCCCGGGTCGCAGTTGGCGCACAGGTGAAAGAGCACCTCCTCCTGGTCGTGCACGTTCACTTCCTCGTCCACGATCACCAGCAGCTTCGTCCACGCCATCTGCCCCGCCCCCCAGATCGCGTGCATCACACGCCTCGCCTGAAGCGGGTACTCCTTGGCGATCTTGATGAACGCGCAGTTGTGAAACGCGCCGAACATCGGCAGGTGGTAGTCGATGATGTCCGGCACCAGCGTCTTGAGCAGCGGCAGAAAGATACGCTCCGTCGCCTTGCCCATGTAGTAGTCTTCCTGCGGCGGCAGGCCGACGATCGTGGTGGGGTAGATCGGCTCGCGCCGATGGGTGATGGCGGTGGCTTCAAAGACAGGGTAGCGATCCGGCAGCGAGTAGAAGCCGGTGTGATCGCCGAAGGGGCCTTCAAACACTTCCTTGTCGTGGTCGAGTGGCTGGTCTGATTGATGGCGCCGGGGGTCCCACCCGATCTCGCCCGCCTCGGTGCTCACGTAGCCTTCGATGACGATCTCGGCGTTGGCGGGCACCTGCATGTCGATGGTCTTGCACGGCACGAGCTCGATGCCCTGGCCGTTCAAGAACCCGGCCATGAGCAGCTCGCTGACGCCCGGCGGCAGCGGCGCCGTCGCGGCGTAGGGCAGCACCGACTCGCCGCCAAGCACGATCGCGCAGGGCATCGCCTGGCCACGCTTCTTCCACGCCCGCCAGTGTCGCGCACCGTCGTGATGAATGTGCCAGTGCATCGCCGTGCGCCGCTCGCCGATGAGCTGGGCCCGGTACATCCCCACGTTGCGGCTCGGCCGCGGCGTGCCCGCCGGCTTGCCCGCGTCGTCGGGGTGAATCGTGTACACCCCCGCGAAGGTGATGTACCGCCCCGCCCCCCCGGCCGTGCCCGCCTGCCCGGGCGAAAAGTCGTAGCCCACCGCACGCGGGTCGCCGTCGAGCGGCCAGCACTTGATCGTCGGCAGCTCGAAGAGCCTGACCTCCTCCCCCCGCTTGACCACCTGCTGGCAGATGCCGCTGCGCACCTGCTTGGGCGCAAACGCCGCCACCTTGGCCAGCTCCAGCCCCTTGCGCATCTTTTCCATCAGCCCCGTCGGCGGCTCGGGCTTGATGATCGCCGCCACGCGCTCCGCCAGCGCCTCGAAGCCGCCGTCCACGCAGCCCAGCGCCAGCTCCATCCGCCGATAGCTGCCGAACGCATTGATCGCCACGGGCAGCGACGAGCCCTCGACGTTCTCGAACACCAGCGCCTTGCCCCCCAGCCCCGCATGGTGCGGATCGAAGCGGTGCGCATGCTCGCTTGCCCCCGCCGCCGGCGACTTGCTCACGCGGTCCGCGATCTCGCTGATCTCGAGCATCGGCGAGACCTCGGCCGCGACGCGATGCAGCTCGCCCTCACGCTCCAGCGCCTCCAGAAACTCACGCAGCGTCGGATAGGCCATGGCGACATCGTACCACCACCGACGCCGGTTGCGGCTTCGCCAGGCCGTGCCACCTCACATCAATGCCCGCTTCCCCGCTACCGCCCCTCGGCCGCGCGCCGCTCAAGCAGCTCGATCGTCTCCACGTCGAACACGTGCAGACGTATCGCCCGGTCATAGCGACGCTCGCCCTCCAACCCCACGAGCTGATCCACCATGCGCTCGGCGTCGATCCGCTCGTCGGGCTCGAGGTAGGCGATCGTGCGGCCGGTCTCCGGATCGAGCAGCCGGTAGAGCCGGGGCAGACGCTCCCCGTCAAAAACCCGCGACGCCGCCAGGCGCGCCACCGTCGAGTAGCCCCGGTCCTCGAACGCCCTCGGCGAGTCGTCAAGCTCCCGGTCCGCCGCGGCAGAGCGGTCCGCCTGCTCACGCACCTCCCGCACGCGCGCCAGCGTCTGCGCCAGCCGCGCGTTGCGCTCAAGCGCCGCCAGGCGATGCGCCACCACGCGCTGGTCCGACCCCGGCAGCTCGACCTGCTCGGCCACCGCCTCGTACGCCGCGATCATCTCGTCGATCGGCTGCTCGCCGATCGGCTTGTGCAGCAGCGGCAGCATCGCCCGCTCGACCTCGCGCAGCTCGGCGGTGACCGCCGGCGAATCGAACGCCTCGGCCTCCTCGCCCGCGTCCGCCTCCGCCGCCTCCGCGTCCCGCTCAGCCTCGGCAACCGCCTGCCCCTCGGCCTCGACCTCCGCTTCCGCCTCGGCCGCCTCCGCCTCGCCGTTCTCGGCCAGCCCCTCGCTCGCCTCAACCTCCGCCTCGGCGTCAACATCGTCCCGCCGCGCCGACGCCTCATCAGCCTCATCAGCCTCGCCCTCGGCAGCAGCCTCGCCCTCGCCAGCAGCCTCCGCCACCTCCTCGCCCGCCGGACGCTGCAACAGCTCCGCCTCCTCCGCCGGACGCACCGAGTCCGGCGGCAGGAAGACGAACGCCCCCTCGGGCGGCTCGATCCTGTAGAAGCTGTTCACCTCCTCCACGATCCGCACCTCGTCGCCTTCGTTCAGATCCGCCTGCCAACGGTAGCTCTCCGCCGGCCCGCGCACCGACGCGGCGCTGACCTCGACGCGGTCGCGGTTCACCACGCCGCGCGTCCCGTCCCCGCGCACGTCCACGAACGCCTTGGAGATGAAGCTGTGCACCCCCTCAGGCGGGCGGATCTTGTGCCAGCGGAAGATGATCTCCTCGACCTCGACAATACCGCCGCGCTCAACCTCCCCGACCACGTAAAAGGCCGTGCCACCGCCGGCCCGCACCTCCACGTCCTCGACCACCACACCGGTGAAGGGCGTCTCCTGGCTCGCCTCCGCCGGGCCGACCACCGCCACGCCCGCGACGCTTGCGGCAACGATCACAGCCATCCAGGCCTGTCGTCCAATCATCATCACTGCTCCCGTCGTCCATACACGGATCGCGCCCCGGCCACCCGGCCGGCGCGCACCAACTCACCCCATTTCGCTTTATCGGACAGCCGACCGCCCCCTCGCCACATCTTTCCGCCGATTTTGAACGCCGCTCAGGGCGGCGCCGAGGCAGACGAGGAGGGGGGCGAGACGCGGTCGCAACTCCCCCCCCGGGGGGGCGAGGCGGCCGTCCCAACCCCCTCCCCCCGGGAGCGGGCAGGGGGAGGGCGTCACCTGCTGCCGTGCGGCCGCGGTACGCCGGACGAATCCACGGCAGCAGCCCATGCTCGCGACGGTCACGCCAGGCGGTCGGCGACACCCTCCCCCAACCCCCCCCGGAGGGAGGGGGGTCGGAGTCGGCCGTTCGACCGGAAAAACATCCTCTGTGCCCCCTTCGTGCCCATCGCGTCCTCGCGCCTCACTCGACTAAACTGGCGCCGCACGCGAACCCCACCGGAGCCTCCCATGTCCGTCATCAGCGAACACGACAAGGCCCTGACCGACGACGACCTCGCCTTCTTCCAGGCCAACGGCTACGTCCTGCTGCGACAGGCCGTCCCGCCCGAGAACATCGACCCGGCCATCGACGCCATCTTCGAGTTCCTCGAAATGGACCGCCACGACCCCGACGACTGGTACCGCGACCCGCTGCCCGAGATCGGCATGGTCGAGATGTACCACCACCAGGCCATGTGGAACAACCGCCAGAGCCCACGCATCCACGCCGCCTTCGCCCAGCTCTGGGACACGCCCAGGCTCTGGGTCAGCTTCGACCGCATGAGCTTCAAGCCCCCGGCCCGCCCCGACAAGCCACGCTGGGCCAACAAGGGCTTCCTCCACCTCGACGTCAAAATGGACGAGACCCGCCCCGTCAGGTTCGGCCTCCAGGGCGTGCTCGCCCTCGCCGACACCACCCCCGAACAGGGCGGCTTCCACTGCCTGCCCGGCTGGCACACGCCCGAGAAGCAAGACGAGTTCGCCCGGCTCGTCGCCGAAAAGGACAAGCCCTCCTTCTACGGCGACGAGATCCCCTGGGACCTGGGCGTCACCCCCATCGACATGAAGGCCGGCGACCTGGTCATCTGGCACCGCGCCCTGCCCCACGGCAACGGCCTGAACCGCACCGACCGCCCCCGCATCGCCCAGTACATCAACATGCGCCCGGCGCGCGAGGACGACGAGCAGGCCCGCCAGCAACGCATCCACGAATGGCAGAACCGCCTGCCCCCGGCCAATCAACCCTGGGTCCAGGGCGACCCACGCCAGTGGGAGCAAAAGCACGGCAGGACCGCCGAGCTGTCACCACTGGGACGCAAGCTGCTGGGCCTGGATCGCTGGGGGGCGGAATGAAACCACCGATGCATGGGGATGCATGGGGATGGAGTTGCCGGATGCCGCGGTCTTGGCGCGCCTGCGCGCCAAGGCCACGCTTCGCGCCCCTGCTCGTGGTCTTCGCATTCGCGAGGACCACGGCACCCGGCGGTTCGGAATTGAATCCGCCTCTTATTTTTTTCAAGAAGGGCGCTTCATCGTGTGTTCGGGTAGGTCAAATAAATATCGCTTCGCGATAGTCGTTCTTGTGCTTCTTGTGGTTGGGATACCGTCGTACTTACTGACGTGCACGCTACGGCCAGCCAGGACGGACGGGGTCCCGAAGCAGCAGTTCAGTTATACAATCAATGTGTTGAGCGCTCTCGCCATAGCGATTCGCGATGTGGACTTGGATACAGAGGAGGATCCGTTGCAGGAGATGAGTGTGTCATCTCGGCGTTGGTTGGAATCTCATGGAATAGTTGATGAAGAAGGACGGGTGCGTGATGGATGGGGAAGGCCGGTGGTCATAGAAACGCGAGATGATGGGGCGATAGTGATTGGCAGCAGCGGACCAAACGGTATCTGGGAGCACGGCGGCGGAGATGATATTGTGATCATCCTGGCTTCTGACACGGAGGAGCGTGAGTTGAAATTTGGTCCGCTATGGCCGGAAGTGGTGGAGTAAGGGAGCGAACGAAAGGGGAGGTAAATCGGACGTAAGCCCCGTTCACCCCACGCGCCCGGGTGCCACTGACAAGCTCCGCGGACTCTGCTTGTCAGTGGAGGATTTCTCACGAAGGCCGGTGGGCGCGCTATTTTGGGGTGCCACACAACACCCCTCGGGATGCTGTGTGGCACCCATTTTCACGACGAACGCGCCCGGTGGTGCGGCGCTTGACGAGAAATCCTCCAATACCACCCTCCCCCGGCCCCTTTTCCGCTCTGGCTGTCCACCCGCGTCAACGTCATCCGCCGAAAAGCCGGACGAAAATGCTGACGATCTCGACGTACGCGTTGCCCCATGCCTCGTCGCGGAAGAAACGCGTCGGCATACCGGGGGCGCCCACGAAGGGGCGAAGGACCCAGGCCATCTGAATCGCGACGAAGACGTAGATCACCAGCCAGAACCAGCGCATGACCCGATGCCGCGGGTTGCGCTGGATCAATGGCTGGTAGAGCCGACGGAGAATGAGCTGCGCCGAGGCGCTGGCGATGGCGAACAGCAGGCCGTTGAACAGGATCGCCGCCGGGTAGGACGCGAAGCTGACGTACCAGAGGACGGTAAGCGGCGCCATGGCCGCAAGGATGATGGTCAGTCCCGCCTGGGCGACGACCAGGGCGCGGACCGCGGCGAGCGAGTCGGCGCGGAGCCCCAGTAGCGTGTTGATGACGAAGAAGCTGGGCAGGCTGAGACAGAAGCTCACCAGCAGCAGCAACGGGACCTTCAGCCCGCTAAAGAGCATTTGCAGCGGACGCATTTCGCCGACGAACCCGCCGTAGCTCCCCATGACCGCGCCGTACAAGGCGCCGAAGAGCATCAGCAGCCCCAAGGCGCCGCCCACCGAGCCCGAGGCGCGATGCCCCGGGTGCCCGACGCGGAGCAAACCGTCGGCTGGCGTCAGCACGGCGCGCATGGTGCACCTCACATACCACCGATGCCCAGCAGCTCCCAGATCGCTTGCAGGACGCGCAGAAAGAAGTTGCCCTCGCGCTCGCGGAACCACGTAAAAGGCATATCCGGCGAACCGATGAACGGCCGCAGCACCCAGCTCATCTGGGCGCCCACCAGCGCGAAGACCACGACCCACAACTGGAACACCAGCCGCGCCCGGCGATCGGTCTCCGGCTCATCGCGCTCCAGAGCGCCGGGCGGGTAGGCCCGCGGCGTGTCCGGCCGAGCGGAAAGGGGATGGGCCTTGAGCGCCTCGAGCGTGGACGGCGCCGGGGCGGGTGTTTCGCCCCGCTCGGTCTCTCCGGCCTCTCCGCCCTCTGCGGCTGCACCCTCAACCGCCTCCGCGGGCGCCTGCGGCGCCTCGGCCGCGGCCCTCTCCTGGCTGACGATCATTTGCACCCGCATGAGCCGGTGAAGCGTCCGCAGCAGGAACGCCAGACCCAGAAACCCCGCCACCGCCGCCATGATCACGTTCAGCAGCAGCATGAAGGGATAGCTGGTGGTGCTCACCGAAAAGAACACCACAATCGGCCCCAGCGACGCCAGCACCGCAAGCGTGACGCCGACCATCGCCACCAGCAGCCGCAGCACCGAATTCAGCGACAGCCGCGAGCCCACCAGCGCGTTGAACACGTAGAGCGATGGCAGCGTCACGAGCAGCGTCAGCAGGAACAGCAGGGGGAGCTTGACCGCGCTGGCGACGAGTTGCATCCACAACCCGCCGCCGGTGCGGATGACGCTGAACGCGCCCATGCACGCCCCGTGAAAGAAGCCCAGGGCGACGATGACCAGCAGCAGCCCTCGATGGGGATCTCGATCCGGCCCTGTTTCAGAGACTCGACCTGCGTCGCTTCGCCGCGGAGAATGTTATCGAGCTGCTTGAAAGCCTTGAGCATGCCGGGCCCCGTGGGGGGTAGAGCTGGTGAACTCGAGCGACTCCGTGCCTGGCGTGCAGGCGATCCGTTTCCGAGATGAGGCGTCCGGGGGGGAGAGCGGCCGGTCGGGCGGGTCTCGGTCGCCGGGGCGATCGTGATGTTCCGCCTGTCCGACGGCCTGCGGCGAGGCTCCGGCCGGGTCGAGCCCCGGGGAGCGTCCCCGGGCCGGCTGGCAACAGTATGACAAGCGGGCGTGACGCCGGTCAAGCATCAGGCCAGGATCGGGTTGGCTGGCCTGGCCGGCCACCGACCCCGCGTTCAACCGACCTCCGTCAAGCACACGTCGAGCACGTCGAGCAGGAAGTCGATGTCCGCGTCGGTGATGCACATCGGCGGCTTGATGCGCAGCACATTGCCGAAAAACCCGCCCTTGCCCAGCAGCAGGCCCAGGTCCTTGGCGCGTTCGAGCACATCCGCCGTTTGGGCCGTGGCGGGTGATTTGCTTGCCCGGTCGGTCACCAGCTCGACGCCGACCATCAGTCCCCGGCCGCGCACGTCGCCAATCAAGGAGTGCTTCTTTTGCAGGCCGAGCAGCCCGTCGCGCAACCGCTGGCCGAGCGTCTTGACGCGCCGCGGGTGGTCGTCTTCGAGCAGAACGTCGAGCGTCGCCAGTCCCTGGGCGCAGGAGACGGGGTTGCCGCCGAAGGTGTTGAAGTGGATCGCGGTGGCGAGCGACCGGGCGATCTCCGGGCGCGTGATGACCGCCGCCAGCGGGGCGCCGTTGCCGAGGCCCTTGGCCGTGGTGACGATGTCGGGCGTGACGCCGTGATGCTCGAACGCCCAGAAGCTCTCGCCCGTGCGGCCGAGGCCGGTCTGCACCTCGTCGCAGATGCACACCCCACCGGCGTCGCGGACCGCCTGGTAGGCGCGCCGGAGATAGCCCGGGGGCATTTCAATGCTGCCGCCGACGCCCTGGATCGGCTCGGCGATGAAGCCCGCCACCCTGCCCGGCGTCGCGTAACGGATGACGCTGGCGACGTCGTCGGCGTACTTCGCGCCGGCGTCGGGGTCGTCGTAGCCGAACGGCCCGTGGAAGCGGTCGGGGGCGATGGCGTGATGGACGCCGAAGGCGTGCGGGACGTTGTGCTTCCAGGTGCTGTGGGCGGTGAGCGCCATGGCGCTGTTGGAGCCGCCGTGGTAGGCGTTGCGCAGGGCGATCAAATCGAAGTGGCCGCTGTGGGCGCGGGCCATGAGCGTGGCGAGGTCGTTGGCTTCGCTGCCGGAGTTGGTGAAGTAGACCACGCCCAGGCCCGAGTCTTTGGGGAAGGTCGAGGCGAGCTTTTCGGCGAAGCGGGCGACGTTGGGGTGCAGGTAGATCGTCGTCGCGTGCTGGAGGGTGTCGTTCTGCGCGCGCGTCGCTTCGATGACCCTGGGGTGGCAGTGGCCGACGCTGACGGTCACGATGCCGGCGAAGGCGTCGAGGTAGCGCCGGCCGGTCTCGTCGAAGAGGTATTGCATCCTGCCCTCAACGATCATGACCGGCTCGCGGTAGTACGTCACCAGGGCCGGCGAGAGGTACTGGCGACGCAGGGCGAGCACGTCGTCGCGGCTGGGGCCGGCGTAGGGTTTGGGCGTGTGGTGGAAGGGGGGGAGCGGCGGCGCTGATTTCGGGTGGCCGGCCTGTCCTGCCGTGGCGCGTGTCATGCGTCT
The DNA here is from genome assembly GCA_007125385.1 of Phycisphaeraceae bacterium. Lineage (GTDB taxonomy): Bacteria > Planctomycetota > Phycisphaerae > Phycisphaerales > Phycisphaeraceae > SKPT01. Next base: position 18,211 of record SLDI01000040.1, read on the forward strand.
TGCTCCGAACTGGCTTGCCGGGCTGACCGCAACCGGCCCGCATCACCAGGCGGGATACCAGCATATCTTCGCGGACTCTTGGTTGTGCTGCGAAAACCCGCCTGGGCTTGGCTTCGTCCGAAAAGTGGGTGCCACGGCTTGTCCCGAAGGGCAAGCCGTGCGGCGGCC
>SLDI01000017.1:0-5604 GCA_007125385.1 Phycisphaeraceae bacterium
CCTGGCCGCGCAGCCGTACCAGGCGCAGGCCGTCCTCGAAGCTCATCGCCCCCGCCAGGTGCAGCGCGGTGAACTCGCCCAGGCTCAGCCCGGCGCAGGCGCTGAGCTCGCCGGCATCGCCGGCCGCCTCAAGCGCCCGGTAGCATGCCACCGACGTGACGTAGATCGCCGCCTGGGCGACGTCGGTTCGGTTGAGCCGATCGGCCGGGCCTTCGAAGCACAGGCGGGTGAGGTCATCGCCGGCCTGCTCGAAGACCTGCCGGGCGGCGGCGGAGCTGTCGTGCCAGGCGCGGCCCATGCCCAGTTCCTGGGCGCCTTGGCCGGGGCAGAGGACTACGGTGGGGGCGGTGGTCATGGCGATTTCGGATTTCGAATTTCGGATTTCGAATTTGACGACGTTCTGGCTCGCTTGGTGGTGCGGCCGGTGGCGACGAGGATCGCGAGCAACTGCCGGCACTCGTCGTGCAACTCGGCGAGGCGCTCGGGCTTGATCAATTCCGCTTCGCTCAGCAGATCCAGCCAGTAAAGCGTTTCGGCGGCCTCGCGCTCGGCGACTTCGAGCATGGTAACGAAGTGCCGGCGCGATGAGGCGCGGATCGCCTCGTGGTCATTCGCCCCGATGGCGGTTCCTGCCCGGAGCAACTGTCGGCCGAGCACGTCGCCGACCCGGCCGTTGGGCAGCGCGGCCGCGAGCTTAACGACGCGCACACCGAACGCCTTGGTCCGCTGACGCATCTGCTCACGATCCATTTCGGTGTCCCCCATCGGCAATGAAAATCCGAAATCCGAAATCCGAAATTCAGAACCGCCACAAACTCGACGCCCATGTCATCCCCCCGCCGATCGCCATGAACAGCACCAAGTCGCCTTCGCCAGCCTTGCCCGCGTCGCGCATCTCGTGCAGGCAGATCGGGACGCTCGCGGCCGAGGTGTTGCCCAAGCGATCGATGTTGACCCAGAGCTTGTCCTCGGGCAGGCCCAGGCGCTCGCGCGCCGCTTCAAGGATCCGCCGGTTGGACTGGTGCGGCACAATCATCGCCAGGTCCTGGGCCTTGACGCCGGCGGCCTCGAGCGTCTCGTCGATGATCGCCTGCGTGGTGGTCACGGCGAACTTGAACACCTCGCGGCCGTTCATCTGCAACGTGTTGAAGTTGCCCGAGAACGCGTCGCGGCCCTGGTCGGGCACGTCCTTGTCGTCGCGCGGCAGGTAGAGCTCCGGCCAGAGCCGGCCGTCGCTTCGCATCGTCTGGTGGAGGCAGCCCTTGCTGGCGTCGTCGCAGGCGGTGACGATGGCCGCGCCCGCCCCGTCGCCGAAGAGCACGCACGTGCGCCGGTCGGTCCAGTCGGTGACCTTGCTCAGCACCTCGGCGCCGACGACGGCGACGCGGCGGTAGAGCCCCGACTCGATCATCGTCGCGGCGAGATTCAGCCCGTAGACGAAGCCCGAGCACGCGGCCGAGAGATCCATCGCCCCGGCGGGCTGGGCGTCGATCATGGCGGTGAGGCGGGCGGCGGTCGACGGGCAGGCCATCTCCGGCGTCAGGGTCGCCACGATGACCATGTCCAGCTCCGCGGGCGCGATCGCGGCGTCGGTGAGCGCGGCGGAGACGGCGTCGCGGGCCAGCTCCAGCACGCCCTGGCCGTTGCCCACGATCCGCCGGGTCTTGATGCCGGTGCGCTTGGTGATCCACTCGTCGTTGGTGTCGACGAGCTGGGCCAGGTCGTCGTTGGTGAGCGTGCGCGAGGGCAGGGCGACGCCCGTTCCGGCGATGCGCACGCCTGCGGGGCGTGGGCGGCTCATGCCACCTCCTCGGAGGCCGGCGCCGACGCCGCCAGCGCCTCGACGATGGCCGGGTTGATCCCGGCGTGGACGTACTTCATGCCCGCGGCGACGGCCGAGCGGACCGTCCGCGCCTCGCTCGAGCCGTGGCAGATCATGCAGATGCCGTTGGCGCCCAGCAGGGGGGCGCCGCCATATTCGTGGTAGTCGTGCTTGCGGTAGATGGCCTTGACGATGGGCTCGAACTTCATCGCCATCTCCGGGTCGCGCTCCAGGATCTCGTGGGCGATGGTCTCGAACAGGCCGGCGGCGAGCCCCTCGGCGAGCTTGAGCACCACGTTGCCGGTGAAGCCTTCGGTGACGACGACGTCGGCCTTGGACTCGAAGAGGTCGCGGCCCTCGACGTAGCCGACGTAGTTCAGCGAGGCGTCGTCTTTCATGAGCTTGTGCGTGTCGCGCACCAGCGGCGTGCCCTTGGTCTCCTCGCCGCCGATGGACAGGATCGCCGCCCGCGGGTTGTCGATGTCCAGCAGCCGGCGGGCGTAGACGGCGCTCATGTGCGCGTACTGGTGCAGGTGGGTCGGCCGGGGCTCGGGGTTGGCCCCGACGTCGCAGAGCACCACCGGCCCGAAGAACGTCGGGACGGTCACGGCGATGCCCGGCCGGTGCACGCCCGGCAGGCGTCGCATGGACATCTGGGCCGCGGCGACGCATGCGCCCGTGTTGCCGGCGCTGATGATCACGTCGCAGCGGCGGTCGCCGGCCTTCTTGCCGCCGAGCTCGGCCAGGCGCACGATCGAGCTGTCGGGCTTGCCGCGAAGGGCGGTGACGGGGGTTTCGGCCATCTCGATGACCTGCGTGGTGCCGACGACCTCGACGCGGTCGGCCTCGATGCCGCGCTCGGCGAGGATCTCGCGGATGATCGGCTCGTCGCCGACGAGCACGAGCGTGTCGTCACGGCCGAGCAGGTCCAGCGCGTCGATCGCGCCCGCCAGGATCTTGTCCGGCGCGTGGTCCCCCCCCATCACATCAATCGCGATGCGCACCGACTACGCTTCCTTGTCCAGGTCCAGCTTCAATCCCGGGCGGACGTAGCCACACTCCCGGCAGGCGGTGTGTGGCCGGCGCGGCGTCCCGCAGTTGGGGCAGCGCACCGCCTGCGTGCCACGCAGGGCCTGGTGGGAGCGGCCCATGCGCGTCTGCGACCTTGTCTTTCGTTGGACAGGTACCATCTTGGCTCACCTCGTATTCTGCTGCTGTATCGGCACAGGAACCCCCACCACACCACAACCCGCCACACCACAAGCGCCCCGGCGCGGCCTGGGGGCAAGAGGTAAAAAGTAGCCGCGCGGCCCGGTGGCGTCAAGCGGGTGGGTTCCATCCCGGATCCTTGCCCGGTGCCCGCCGCCCGGCGGGCGGGCGGCGCGGGATTCGACACGCCGAGGCCCGGTTGCTATCCTGTTGGGCTCGCCCGGCCGGCGCCGCCGCGGCCAAAGGATTCCCCAACCGGATTTTACGCCATGAGCCAAGCCACCATCCAGGCCGTCCAGCAGGGCCAGCTCAAGTCCGACCTGCCCCAGCTCGCCATCGGCGACACCATCGACGTGCACACCCGCATCATCGAGGGCTCCAAGGAGCGCATCCAGGTCTTCACCGGCGTGGTCATCGCGATGGGGGGCTCGGGCCTGGAGCAGACGGTGACGGTGCGGCGGATCGTCGCCAACGAGGGCGTGGAGCGCGTCTTCCCCCTCCACTCGCCGCGCATCGCCAAGTTCGAGGTCAAGCGGCACGGGCACGTGCGGCGGGCCAAGCTCTACTACCTGCGCGACCGCGTGGGCAAGAAGCGCCGCCTGGCGGACCGGCGTCGGAAGGTCGAGAAGCAGCCCGGCACGAAGGTGACCACCGCGGCCGCCGCGCCTGATGCCCAAGCCTGATTCGACGCCCGTATAAAGCCGGCACCGGTGGTGCCGGGGGATCGGCGTGGGCGCCCTGAGGCGTGAGGATCGGGATCGGCACGTTGACGCCGCCGGACGCCGTGACGAGGGGGTGTTTCGCCGTTCGAGCGATGGCCGCCGCTGCCCCGGCACCACCGGTGCCGGCTTTGTATCGCTGCCGACCCGCCCCTGTCGTCGTGCCTTTGCCCCGCTATATTCCCCTTCCGCCATGAGCGAGCACGAGACACCCGCCTCCGACCTGGTCGCCGAGCGCCGCGCCAAGCTCCAACGCCTGCGCGAGGAGTTCGGCATCGAGCCGTACGGCCGGCGCGTCGACGGGCTGGTCACGCTGGCCGAGGCCCGTGATGATCTGTACGACGAGGCCGCGGATGCCGCCCATCGCGAGGATGCCAGCCGGGACGACCGCCCGCGGGTGAGGGTGGCCGGGCGGGTGATGCAGGCCCGGGTGATGGGCAACCTGATCTTCCTGAGCCTGCGCGACGCGTCGGGGGATTTGCAGGCGGCGGTGTCGAAGAAGGCGGTGGGGGCCGAGACGTTCAAGCTCGCGAAGCTGGTGGATCTGTCGGACATCGTCGTGGTGGCGGGGCCACTGGGCACGACGAAGACGGGGGAGATCACCGTCTGGGCGGAGGCCTCCGCGGCGATTGCGGCTTCGCGAGAATCACCTGCCGACGCGGGCTTCGCGATTGCCAGCAAGAGCCTGGCCCCGCCGCCGGGCAAGTGGCACGGGCTCCAGGACGCCGAGCAGCGCTACCGCAAGCGCTACGTCGACCTCTACGCCAACCCGCACGTCATGCGCACGATGCAGACGCGCGTGCGCATCATCGACGCCATCCGCGACTACATGCGCCAGCGCGGCTACCTGGAGGTCGAGACGCCCATGCTCCAGCCCGTGCACGGCGGAGCGGCGGCCCGGCCGTTCGTCACCGAGCACAACGCCCTGGGCATGGAGCTATACCTGCGCATCGCGCCGGAGTTGTACCTCAAGCGTCTGCTCGTTGGCGGGATGCCCAAGGTCTTCGAGATCAACCGCAACTTCCGCAACGAAGGCATCAGCCCACGCCACAACCCCGAGTTCACGATGCTCGAGGCGTACGAAGCGTTCGGGTCGTGGGAGACGATGGCGGAGATGGTGGAGGACATGATCTGCACGGTGGCGGAGGAGGTGTGTGGGGGGCTTGTTATCAGGCACGAAGGCACGAAGGCACGGAGGCACGAAGGGGAGAAAGGCGAGGGTGGGGATGAGGCTACGCGTGAGCCACGACGGGTGATTGACCTGCGCGGGGATGAGAACAAGCCGCGCGGGCGGCGTTGGCGGCGGGTGTCAATGGTGGAGCTTGTGGAGGAGCGCACGGGGTGGCAGTTCGACAAGCGGCCGCTTCGGGAAGCGTATCCCAGCTTGCTGGAATTCCTTGCCACAGCTAAGCAAGATGATATCCAGCAGAAGATCGACGAGGTGATGACGCACTTGAGGAAGCTGGCGCCGCGAGGGGCCGATCTCGCGGATTATGAGGCGGGTCTGCTCGCAGGCAAAGGCCGGGAGGCTGCGGATGTAATCGAGGGCCTCTCCCCCGCCGAGCAACTCGTCGAGGTGTACGAGAAGCTCGTCGAGCCGACGCTCATCGACCCCACCTTCGTCACCCGTGTCCCCGGCGAGATCATCCCGCTGGCGAGGCGCTGCGCCGACGATGCCTACTTCGCCGACGTGTACGAACTGGCGATCAACGGGGTGGAGATCAGCCCGGGGTACACGGAGCTGAACGACCCGGACGTGCAGGCCGAGCATTTCCGCCACCAGGTGGGCGAGCGTGAGGAGCAGCAACAATACGACGAGGATTTTCTGGAAGCCTTGCGCGTGGGCATGCCACC
>SLDI01000526.1:0-5595 GCA_007125385.1 Phycisphaeraceae bacterium
AAGCGGCAAGCCGTGCGCCTGTGCCAGATCGCACGGCTTGCCCTTCGGGACAAGCCGTGGCACCCCCGGTGATTCGTTTTGCGGCCGGAGCCTAGCCCTCCGTCCCCGCCAGGACGAACAGCGCCACGGCGGCGGTCATGAGCACGGCGGCGGCGAAGCGGCGCCAGTAGACGCGACGGGTCAGCTTCGCCTCCAGGTGCACCAGCCCGTAGCTGGCGAGCATGCCGGCGAGGGCGATGGAGATCAGCCCGCGCAGCGACTGGACGATGTTGCCGAGCACGAGTCCGGCCAGGGCGAAGCAGGCGAAGAGAAAGCCCATCGCGGTCAGCCAGCTCAGGGCGTAGGGGGTGGCGGCGGTCCACTGGCGGAACTGCCGCGAGCCGTACCAGGGCAGCAGCGGCATGGCCGCGAGCCCGCAGATGAGATATGTCGCGGCCATGGCGAAGAAGGAGGCGTGGACCGGCGGCACGTCGGGCATGGCTTCGAGGGTGACGCGGATGTGGAAGTCCGAGCCGGTGTAGCCCAGGCAGGCGCCGGCGATCGCCGCCAGCGCCGGCGGTGGCAGCGAGCCGCCCGTGTGGTTGAGCACGAACGCCCCCATCACCGCCAGGCCGACCGCCAGCCACTGGCCCACGCTCACGTGATCGCCCAGCACCACCACCGTCAGCAGCGCGACCGTCACGACCTTCAGCCCGAGCAACGGCGCGACGCGCGAGGCGGTGGTGTAGCGCAGGGCGATCAGCAGGCAGGTCTGCCCGACGAGGTAGAACCCGGCGGTGGCGAGCACCGGCACGATCCAGAGGCGCACCGGCCCGACGTCGGCGGGCCAGGCGAGCACCACCAGCGGCAGGGACACGGCGCCCTGGATGACGTGCGAGATCACCAGCAGCCGGCGCAGGCTCGCCCCCGGCCCGAGGCAGTAGAGCCGCGAGAAGAGGTACGAGACCGATTGCGACGTGGCCGCGAGCAGGCCCAGTGCGATGCCGAGCAGAACCATGCCCTGGCGAGTGTAGCAAGCCCGCGGGGGCGGGGGCGGGGGTGGTGCGGTGCCGGGGCGGTCCGCGGGGCGGCGCCGGGAGCCGGGGCTGTTTTTCCGAGGCCGCGCCCGATTTTCAACCCCTCCCATCGCGGGGCAGGCGTGTCGCTGCCGCGATATACTCGCGGTCATCGCCAGCGACACCGGGAAACATCGATGCAGCGCCTTCAGCGCCTACGCTCGAACATCCAGAAGTGCTTCATCGGCAACCAGCAGGCCATCGATCGCATGGTCGTGTGCCTGCTGGCGCGGGGGCACCTGCTGATCGAGGACGTGCCGGGGGTGGGCAAGACGATGCTCGCCAACGCCCTGGCGCGGAGCCTGGACTGCACGTTCTCGCGGATCCAGCTCACGCCGGACCTGATGCCCGCGGACGTGCTGGGGGTGACGGTCTGGGACCAGAAGCTGGCGGAGTTCCAGTTCAAGCCCGGGCCGATCTTCAACAACGTGGTGCTGGCGGACGAGATCAACCGGACCACGCCGCGGACGCAGAGCGCGTTGCTGGAGGCGATGAACGAGGCGCAGGTGACGATCGACGGGCACACGCGCCGGCTGGTTCAGCCGTTCATCGTCATCGCCACGCAGAACCCGTGCGAGTTCGAGGGCACGTACTTTCTGCCCGAGTCGCAGCTCGACCGGTTCCTGATGCGGGTCTCGCTGGGCTACCCGAGCCCGCGGGACGAGGCGCGCATCATGACGGTCGACCCGCTGCGGACGGCGATCCGGCAGCTTCAGCCGGTGATGACGGCCGAGGACCTGGTGGAGTTGCAGGAGCAGGTGGACGCGGTGCAGATCGACCCGACGCTGATCGACTACGCGGTGCAGATCGCGGGGGCGACGCGTGGGCACGAGCAGTTGCAGGTGGGGGTCTCGCCGCGGGGCACGCTGGCGCTGATCCGCGCCGCCAAGGCGACGGCCCTGGTGCAGCGCCGCGACTACGTGGTGCCGGACGACATCACGAGCAACGTCCTGGCCGTGTTCGCGCACCGCGTGATCACCAAGAGCTACGTGCATGAGGCCGACGGTGTGGCCGGCGAGCAGGTGATGCAGCAGATATTGGAGACGGTGCCCTCGCCGGTGTGAGGCGGGTGTCATGGCTTGGCCCGGTGAGCAGGGATTGGAAACCCGGGAGATGCCCGTGGCCCGTTGCCTGGGCTGCGACTATGACGTGCGCGGGCTGGACGCGGCGGGGCATTGCCCGGAGTGTGGCCTGCCGCTGTGGCGCAGCGTGGAGCGTCCGCTGCTGCGCTACGCCGAGCCGGCGTGGGTGGAGCGGCTGGCGCTGGGGACGATGCTCGTGTCCTTGAGTTTCCCGGTGGCGTTGCTGTGGGGTTGGCTCATCGTCGGCATTGCTCAAGTGCAGGGGCAGCCATGGCCGGTCGGGCCCGGGTGGTCGCTGGCGGCGTGGTTTGTGCCGGCCCTGACGGCCGTGGTGGGGTTCTGGCTGATGACGAGCCGCGATCCGGAGCAAGCGGTCGCGCGGTTCCCTGTCGGGCGCCATGCGGTGCGCATCGTCGCCCTGGCGTGCTTTCTGGGCACGGGCGTGCTGATCGCGATCCCGGAGCAAGCGCCTGCGCTGATGCCCCGCCCGGTGGTGGTGGACTGGCGTGGGCTCGCGGCGACGCTGGTCTTGTTCGCCATGCCCCTGGCCGGTGGCTTGTGGGCGGCACACCTGGCGCGTCGCCTGCCTGAACCGACGCTCGCGCGGGACATCCGCCGCGCCACCGCCACCTGGTGCGCGATGCTGCTGTGGTTGGGGTTGGTGGGCATCGTGGGGCGCATTGTCTTCGGGCAAACGGTCATCAATGCCACGGGCACCCGGCCGTGGGGGGTGCTGAGCATCGATCACTGGTTGATCGCGGTGGCGGCGATGGTCCCCGCGGTCCTGATCGGCGTCGTCGTGTTCCTCTGGGCGCTGTCTCTGGTGGTCGAGCTTATCGGCTCGATCAAGGGTGAAGCCATGCTTGCGCAGCAGGGAGTGAAGCCGGGGCGGTAGCGTTTCGCCGATGCGTCGCCCCCCGCGCGCCGCGGAGGTGGACGCGTCACGCCAAAGGGATTGGCCAACACAGCGCGCTGGGCGCCCCACAGCATCCCGGCAGGGTGCTGCGTGCGAGCGCTGCACGACGTTTCCGCACACGGCAGTCTTCGGCATGCTGTGTGGCACCCTCGCCCACCTCACCTCAGCCGTCGCTGAACGTGATGCTGATTAGGGAGGGGATTTTCTGCTCGGGCGAACTGGGGTGGGAGGTGACGGCGGAGGAGGTGAAGTAGAGTTCGGCGTCGACGGCGGTGGGGGTGTGAGGGGCGGGCGGACCCGGGCTGTGAAATTGGACGGCCCATGCACCGGGTTTCCACCCGGTGCTAAGGGTGTGGGGGCGTTGATGGTTCCTCGGGAGATGATCAGGAACGCGGGCGGGCGTGTGGGAGGGCGAAGACGCCGGCGAGGATGACGGCGAAGCCGAGCCACTCGGCGGCGCTGCCGCCTTGTTCGGCGCGGGCGGCATAGCTGTAGGTGAACGCGTCGACGATCAGGGCGATACCGAAGATGAGCAGCACCGCGGCCGTGACGCGGACGCTGGCGCGGAGGGGGATGTCGGCGGGGTCACACTGGAGGATGGCGCAGGTGCCGCCGAGGATGAGCATGGCGATGGCGATGGCGGTCAGGAGCCAGGGCAGGGCGAGGTTGGAGAGGGCGCCCCAGAGGTGCTGATGAGCTACGAGGCCGGCGGCGATGATCAGCACGAGCGGAATGAGGGTCATGCCCAGCAATGTCCGCATGCTCATGGCGATTCCTTTCGGATCGAGGGTTGCGTGGGCGCGGTGGCGTGGGGGCCGTGACGCCGTGGACGTCGGGCCGTCTACCATCTTCGATCCAGATATGGTTGAATGGGACGTGGCACGGAAAGCACCGGGTTTCCACCCGGTGCTAAGGGTGTGGGCGGGTTCTGTTATTCGTGTTTATTCGTGGCTCTGTCTTCACGCCGGGACGTTGAGCACGTCGTCGGCGGCGGTCCTGATCTGCTTGATGCGGTCGGTGACTTTTTCGTCGGTGTGGTCGGGGCTGTTGCCGAGGCGGACGGTGCGGGCGAGGATGTCGAGCGAGCGGGGGAGCATGTCGGGGGAGTAGTCCATGCGGCAGGCCTGGTTCTGGGGCATTTCGTAGGGGTTCAGGCCCGGGTTGGGTCCGCCGCGTTTGTTGAGGACGGGGTCCCACTCATTGTAGGTGTGTCGGCCGGTCCTGGCGAGGATGGTGCCGCCGGTGGCGTCGGCGAAGCGTTGGGCGCGTTCGGCGTCGGGGAGCTGGTACATGATGGAGATGCCGCACTCGTGGTCGAGGCTGTTCAGCGGTGTGGGGGTGAGGCCGGTGTCGGCGGTTTCCTTGAGGATGCGCTTTTTGTGTTTGCGCATGGTGTCGATCATGGCGGGGAGGCGATCGAGCTGGACGTTCATGATGGCGCCTTCGATCTCGGAGGCGCGGGCGCCGGAGAAGGTGAAGCCGTGGTAGCCGCGTTCTTCGTCGTTCCAGTAGTAGCGGTGGCAGTCGATGGCGCACTGGGCGCGTTGGAAGGCGTCGGGGTCGCTGGTGGCGACGGCGCCGCCCTCGCCGCAGCTCATGTTCTTGAAGTAGTTGAAGGAGAAGGCGTTGATGTGGCCGATGGAGCCGAGCATCTGGCCTTCGTATCCGCCGCCGACGGCCTGGCAGGCGTCCTCGATGATGATGAGGTTGTGCTTGCGAGCGACGTCCATGATGGCGTTCATGTCGCAGGGCTGGCCCCACATGTGGACGGGGATGGCGGCGCGGGTGCGGGGGCCGACGGCTTCGTCGAGGGCGACGGGGTCGAGGCAGATGGCGTCGTCGATGTCGATGATGACGGGGATGGCGCCGACGGCGAGGACGGCGACGGCGGTGGCCATGTAGGTGTGGGCGGGGACGATGACCTCGTCGCCCGGGCCGATGCCCGCGCCGATGAGGGCGGCGGTGAGTGCGGCGGTGCCGGAGGCGGTCATGCCGACGTGGTTGACGCCGAGGTAGTCGGCGTAGCGCTGCTCGAAGCGGTCGCATTGGGACTGGTCGTGGTAGCGGAAGAGCTTGCCGGAGTTGATGACCTCTGCGACGGCGTCGATTTCTTCCTGGCCGATGGTGTACATGGTCGGTGGTCCTGTGGCGTGCGGGAACCCGGGGTCATCCGCTTGATGGGCGGGTACCTACAACGTACGAGGTGGGGTGGGTCCGGTCAAGGCGGGCTGAGGTAAGGAGATAGATGTTGGGATATGGGGTTTGGCGGGGGCGTGGGTTGATCTCGCCTTCTGAGATTGGAGGTATTTTTGATTGTGAGAGGGTGGGTCAAGGGCTAGACTTCTGCTGCGCCGCGGGGCAGAGGAAGGAGGCCTGGCGATGGCGTTGGAAATCGGATTGGCGAGCGTGGACATCACGCCGCCGTTGGGCGTGCGGCTGGCGGGGTACCGGTCGCGGGAGCAGGGGGCGACGGAGGTGGCGCACCCGCTGCGGGCCGAGGCGTTGGTGTGCCGGAGCGAAGGCGGTGCTGGCGGGGGTGGCG
>SLDI01000732.1:0-5592 GCA_007125385.1 Phycisphaeraceae bacterium
CAAAGCACTGGCGGGCAAGCCGCCAGTGGCACCCTGCCTTCGCTTTGACGGAGATGAACCATGCCCCAACTGACCGACGCCGGCAACGACCCGGCCCCCGAAAAGCTGCCGCACACCTTCAAGGCGTTCGTGAGCAAGTACCCGGCCCTGGGCGAGGCGCACGAGCGCGTGGGCAAGGAGGTCGAGCAGCTCGGCCCGCTTGATGCGCGCACGCTGGCGCTGATCAAGATCGGCATCAGTCTGGGGGCCGGGCTGGAGTCGGCGCTGCGCTCCCACGTCCGCCGGGCCATGCAGGCCGGGGCGAGCGAGCAGGAGATCGAGCAGGCGATCCTGCTGGGGATGAACACGGTGGGCTTTCCGCGGACGGTCGCGGCCTGGAGCTGGGCGCAGGTTCAGTTTGAACGGCAGCGCAATGACGGAGACGCGACGTGATGCACGGACGGCAGCTCGGTGATGCAGCGGACGCGCGATGCGGCCAGTGGCACCCCGATCATTACACGTAATCCCTCGGCTCCTTTGAGGTGTATTCGATGAACCTGACAGTGAAGGTATTCGGCCCGCAGGCGCGGCTGGTGGGGCGTGAGGAGGTGGCGTTGACGCTTGATGAGCCGGCGACGTGCCGCGACGTGCGACGTGCGTTGGCGGCGACCGAGCCGGCGCTGGCGTCGAGCCTGGACGCCAGCCGTTTCGCGGTCAACCACGAGTACGTCAAGGACGATCATCGCGTGGCCGCGGACGACGAGGTGGCGCTGATCGGGATGATCAGCGGCGGGTGAGCAACCCCCGTGGGTGCCACTGACCAGGCCGTCCGCGGTCTTGTCAGTGCTTGAGGGTGTGGCGCACTGCGCCGGCGCGCGCTGGCGTAGGGTGGGTAGAGCGAAGCGAAACCCACCAGGCGCGCCGAGGATCCACGACGTTCGCGGTGGGTTTCGCTTCGCTCTACCCACCCTACACAGACAGCGTTCATGACCCGCCCCATCGACATCACGCTGCACCAGGGCCCCTTGCCGCCGGCGGCGCGCTGGCTCGTCGCCGGGGCCGGCGCGGTGGTGCGCTTCGAGGGCGTGGTGCGGCCGACGGAGCATGGCCGGCCGCTCGCCGCCCTGCACTACGAAGCGTATGAGCCCATGACCACGCAACAGCTTCACGGCCTCGCCCGGAGCATCGTCGCCGAGCACAGCCTGCTGGGCGTCCGCGTGGCGCACAGCATTGGCGACGTGGCGGTGGGCGAGGTGTCGTTCCGCCTGGACGTCGCCGCCGCTCATCGCGTCGAGGCGTTGTCCGCCATGGCCGCCTTCATCGACCGGCTCAAGCAGCAGGTGCCGCTGTGGAAGGTGCCGCGCTTCGCCGACGAGCCGGCCGGCCTGGAGGCTCAAACATGATGGATGCGCTTCAAACAGGTAGCAGACGCATCGCCGGCACCGCGCACGGCCGTGCGCAACGTCCATGGTGGGTGCCACTGGCGGCTTGTCCGCCAGTGCCCAGGCGCAACGAAGGGCCGCGAGCTTTCGCACCAGCCTCGATCGCCGGGCGACCCGCGGCACCTCGGCTTGGGCAGCGCCGAGGCACTGGCGGGCAAGCCGCCAGTCGCACCCCAATCATCAGGTTCACTCGCCACGTTCTCAAGGTGCAGCCATCATGATCCGATCCCCCGGCAACGCGGCCCCGGCCGGGCGCGCCGCCGACGCGGCCACCACCAAGCCATCGCCGCCCAGCGCGTGCAGCGGGCCGGCCGAGGCGCTGCGGTTGCTCGCGGAGCACCTGGCCTCGGTGGCCGATGAGCCGGTGGACCTGCACCACGCCGTCGGCCGCGTCCTCGCCCAGCCGGTGGACGCCGACCGCGACAGCCCGGCTCACGACGTTTCGGCGATGGACGGCTATGCCGTGCGTCTCGCCGAACTCGCCGACGACATGCCGGTCGCCGGCGAGGTGACCACCGGCAGCGGGCCGCCCGCCATGCCAGACGGCGCGGCCATGGCGATCTTCACCGGCGGGTGCGTGCCGACCGGCGCCGACGCGGTGATCCGCCGCGAGGATGTCGTCGAGTCGCCCGGGCGCATCCGTCTGGCCATCGCCCGCGACGCGATCGAGCCTGGGGCCAACATCCGCCGTCAGGGCGAGAACCTCGCCGCCGGGGCGCGCGTGGTCGATGCAGGCGCGCTCATCGACGCGCCGGTGATGGCGGCGCTGGCGAGCTTCGGCGCGAGTCGCCCGCGCGTTTATCGCCGGGTGCGCGTGGGCGTGATCGTCACCGGCGACGAGCTGCGCCACGTCCACGACGCGCCGGCCCCCTGGCAGGTGCGCGACAGCAACGGCCCGGCGCTGGCAGCCATGTTCGCCGCGCTGCCCTGGGTCGACCTCCAGGGCATCCGCCACGTGCCCGACACGCTCGACGACCTGATCGCCGCCGCGGCCGGCCAGTTGCCCGGCTGCGACGCGCTGCTGCTGACCGGCGGCGTGTCGATGGGCGATCACGACCACGTGCCCGAGGCGCTGGAGGCCGCCGGGGCGAGGCAGCTTTTCCATCGCCTGCCGATTCGCCCGGGCAAGCCGCTGCTGGCGGCCGTGGGGCCGCAGGGCCAGGCGATCCTTGGCCTGCCGGGCAACCCGGTGTCGGTGATGGTCACGGCGCGGCGCTTCGCCTTGGCGGCCCTGCGCCGCCGGGCGGGGTTGGTCGGCGGCGACGACGCGCCCGCGGCCGCGCGCTTGACGAACCCCGACGACAAGGCGCTGAAGCTGTGGTGGCATCGCCCGGTGCGGTTTGTTGAGCCGGGCGTGGCGGAGCTCGTGCCGGGCAAGGGCTCGGGCGATGTCGCGGCGGCGGCAGGCAGCGACGGGTTTGTCGAGATCCCGCCCGGTGCGTGCGGTGCCGGGCCCTGGCCGTGCTGGCCCTGGAGCGTGACATGAACGACGGGCTGAGCCACGTGGACGAGGCGGGGCGGGCGCGCATGGTCGACGTCGGCGACAAGGCGGTGACGCAGCGCCGGGCCGTGGCCGAGGCGCGCGTGCGCATCAGCGACGCGCTGGCGGAGGCGATCGGGGCCAGCGCGGTCGCCAAGGGCAACGTGCTGGAGGTGGCGCGCCTGGCGGGGATCGCGGCCGCGAAGCGGACGGACGAGCTGATCCCGCTGTGTCACAGCCTGGGGCTGGATGCGGTGCACGTTGACGCGACGGTGGAGGCCGGCTGCGTGCACATCGTCGCCGAGGTGCGCACCAGCGCGCGGACGGGCGTGGAGATGGAGGCGCTGACGGCCGCGAGCGTCGCCGCGCTGACCGTCATCGACATGGGCAAGGCGATCGACAAGCAAATCGTCATCGAATCCGTGCGCCTGCTCGAGAAGACCGGCGGGCGCAGCGGCACCTACCGGGCGGCCGACCCGCCGCTCGCGGCTTCGCGAAACGCCCCCACCCCCGCCACGCCCACCACGCCCGCCACGCTCACCCCACCGCTGCGCGCCGGCGTGCTCACCATCAGCGACCGCTGCTCGGCGGGCACCACGACCGACACCTCGGGCCCGGCGCTGGTGGAGATGCTGCGCGACAAGCTCGCCGCCGACGTCTGCGCCACCGCCTGCGTGGCCGACGACGCCCAGGCCATCGCCGCCCAACTGCGTCGCTGGGCGTGCGACGCGCCCCGGCCGGACCTGGTGCTGACCACCGGCGGCACGGGCCTGGCCCCGCGCGACGTCACCGCCGAGGCCACGCAATCGATCATCGAGCGCCCGCACGACGCGCTGCTGGAGCTGGCGCGGCAACGCTGCTACGCCCACACGCCGCGCACGTACCTGTCGCGCGGCGTAGCCGGCACGCTTGAGCGCACGCTGATCATCAACCTGCCCGGCTCAAAGCGAGGCTGCACGCAGATGCTCGACGCTCTGCTCGACGTATTGCCACACGCGATTGAAACCTTGCGCGGCGATGTAACGGACGATGGCCGGTAGCTTGGCGTATTCACCGTAGGGTGGGTAGAGCGAAGCGAAACCCACCGCGATCCCTCGAGGATCGACGACCAACGTGGTGGGTTTCGCTTCGCTCTACCCACCCTACATCAGCATCGCCACAAGGCCTGCCGAACCCCCATGCCCCACCCCGCCTACATACTCGCCGGTGGCCGCAGCCGCCGCTTCGGCTCGGACAAGGCCATCGCCGAACTCCATGGTCAGCCGCTGATCGCGCGGGTCGCCGACCAACTGCGCCGCACCGCCGCCTCGGTCACCGCCGTCGCCGATCGCCCGGGGCGGTACGCCCACCTGGGCATCGACACCATCGCCGACATCGAGCCCGGCCGGGGCCCCGTCGGCGGGCTGCAGACCGCGCTGCGCCACAACGCCGGCGACTGGCTCATCCTCGCCGCGTGCGACCTCGTCGAGGTGCGCCCGGCGTGGCTGGCGATGCTCGATCGCGCCCGCCGCGCGGGCGCCCCGGCCGTCGCGTTCCGCGATCGCGGCGGCGAGCGCTGGCAGCCGTTCCCCGGCCTGTACCACCGCGATCTGCTGCCGTTGATCGAAGCGGGCGAGACCCGCGTCCAGCGGTTGCTGGACAACGCCCGCGCCACGGCCGTGCCCCTGCCCGGCGACTGGCCCGTCGTCGCCCAGGCCAACACGCTCGATGACCTCGCCCGTGCCGCTCGCGGCTTCGCGGAACCGCCCGAGGGGCCATGACATGACCGGCCTCGAGCTGACCATCCTCGCCATCGCCGTCGCCGCGCTTGCCGCGCTATATGCCAGCGTCGGGCACGGCGGGGCGTCGGGCTACCTCGCCGCCATGGCGCTGCTCGCCGTCGCCCCGGCCGACATGCGGCCGACCGCGCTGACGCTCAACGTGCTCGTGGCCGGGCTGGCGCTGGCGCAGTTCGCCCAGGCGGGGCACTTCATCTGGCAGCGTTTCGTCCCCTTCGCGGTGACGTCGATCCCGCTGGCGTTCGTCGGCGGACTGATCCTGCTGCCGGGCTGGGCGTATCAGCCGCTGGTGGCGCTGGCGTTGCTGTGGGTGGCGCTGCGACTGCTGTTTGGGGACAAGCTTGTGCGCGAGCGGCCGCGGCGGTTGCCCCTGTCGGCCGCGCTGGCGGCGGGGGGCGGCATCGGGCTGGTCTCGGGGCTGACGGGTGTTGGGGGTGGGATCTATCTGAGCCCGGTGCTGATGCTCGCGGGCTGGGCGACGGCGAAGCAGACGGCCGCGATCGCCGCGGCGTTCGTGCTGGTCAACTCGCTTGCGGGGCTGGCGGGCCACGCCGCCGGGGGCGGGGCGATGCCGTGGGTGATGATCGGGCTGACGGCCCCCGCGGCCGTGCTGGGCGGGGCGATTGGTGCGAGCCTGGGCAGCCGACGCCTGGCGGGCCCGGCGATCCAGCGGGTGCTGGCGATGGTGCTGCTGGTGGCGGTCGGCAAGCTGCTGGCGGCGTGAGAAGTGGAGTTACGGGTATCAAATGGCCTAATTATCTTGATTCATCCCCCTCCGCGTGCTACGCTGCGATTCACCCGCCGCTTGCGGCTTCGCGAAGCCCCACGACACCCACCATGACCGCCGCCCCCACCACCGCCGCCGTGCCGCTCGACTTCACCACCAGCCCGCTGCTGGTTTTCTACGAGCTGA
>SLDI01000583.1:0-5583 GCA_007125385.1 Phycisphaeraceae bacterium
CCGTGGTCTCCTGGTGAGGTTGTTGCGAGAACAACAACATCTTCACAGGAGACCCTTTCATGCGCAAATCGTTGTAACGCGCGCTATGGCGCAGAGTTATGGCGTAAGTTCATGGCATTCCTTTTACACTCGAAATCGGCGCGTCGGCGCCAGACTTCTCCCTTCCCGGCGTTGAAGGCCGGAAGTGGAGCCTGAGCGATGTCGACGAGGCAAGGGTGCTCATCATCGTCTTCACCTGCAACCACTGTCCGTTCGTCACCGGCTCGCAGGACCGCGTCGATGCGCTCTGCCGCGAGTACGCGCCCAAGAGCGTCAAGATGATCGCGATCAACAGCAACGAGACGACGCATCATCCCGAAGATTCGTTCGAGCACATGGTCGATCGGGCGAAGCAGTTGGACTTGCCCTATCCGTACGTGCGTGACGAGTCGCAGGACGTCGCGCGCGCCTACGGCGCCCTGCGCACGCCGCATTTCTACGTCTTCGACGGCGAGCGCAAACTGCGATACACCGGCCGCATGGACGACAACCCGCGCGACGCGAGCAAGGTGAGCACGCACGAGCTCAAGGACGCACTGGACGACCTGCTCGCCGACCGGGCCGTCCGTGTCCAGTTGACGAACCCCATCGGGTGCAACGTCAAGTGGATCGGCAAGGACGCGCACTGGATGCCCGCCGAGGCATGCGACTTGGTCTGACCACGGAGCCGCTCAGCCGCTCGTCCGCCGGTGTGGCCGGGGCGAGCTTGGCCGAGGGACGCTGGGCGCATTTCTTGCCACGCCTGCCGGTAACACTCACGGGCACGGACCGAAC
Organism: Phycisphaeraceae bacterium; assembly: GCA_007125385.1. Taxonomy (GTDB): domain Bacteria; phylum Planctomycetota; class Phycisphaerae; order Phycisphaerales; family Phycisphaeraceae; genus SKPT01. The sequence continues at coordinate 814 of SLDI01000583.1, forward strand.
CAAGTTTTCTGTGCGCGCAGAATTCGCCGCCGGACCGCCCCCTCCCACGCGGGTGGCCGTGTCACCCCAGCCGCCGGGCTACAAACCGCCGCAGCACGTACCGGGCCTTACGCTCGCGCTCCTCGATGCGGAAGCCGGCCTGGCGGACCATCGCCTCGATGTCGCGGTTCGGGCGGCAGCCGCCGGTCAGCCAGTTCCACGCCGGCTGGAGCCGGTCCTGAGCGCCAGCCCAAGAGGGGCCGCGGGCCCGCACATGCTCCAGCATGCGAAGCTCGCCATCCGGCGCGAGCACGCGGCGGATCTCGGCGAGGCCTTTCCGCGGCTGGTCCACGCTGCAGAAGACCCGGCTGCTGACGACCGTGTCGAAGCACCCGTCGGGAAACGGCAGCGCCTCGACCCCGTCACCGAGTTGGACAAGATCGTCGAGCACAGCACGCGCTATCACCGCATGGTCACCGCCTTCGAGACCGCGCTCGACGGGCGGGCAGACGCGGCGGCCGAGGACATCGACACGATGCCGATGGAAGACCCCACCGTCGACGCGGACATGCTGATGTGGCGGGCGATCATCCTGGCGCTCGCCGGCCGCGAGCGCGATGCCGCTACGTTGTTCGCCACGCTGCGTCGCCACAACGCCGGCTTCGTCGACATCACCCGGCAGCTCCGAGGCGCCGGCGTCGTCCCTGCGTTCGCGCTGCTGGACCGGATCCTGGACGAAGCATGAGCGGCAGGGGCGGCCCGGGGCTGGCCACGATCGCCAGGTTGGACTTGAGGTCCCGGGCGGGATGCGACGGCGGATTGGTGAGAGAGAAGCGATGAAGCGCCTGCACGGCTCGGGCGGTGACTTGGAGGAGGTACCCCGTCCGCCTGGCATGGCTCAATCTGGCTGGGAAAACCCTGCCGGTTCGACGGCGTAGAGGTGACGGACCTCCAGACACGCCACGTGTTCCCCCGCCCCCCCCCGGTACCATCACTTCATGCCGCCCGACCGCACCATCCTCCACATCGACATGGACGTCTTCTACGCGGCGATCGCCATGCACGAGCTGTGCCTGACCGCCACCGTGGGCGTGGTGTTCAACGAGTTCCTCGCCAAGCTCGCCTCGGGGCTCGACAAGCCCGATGGCCTGACCGTCATCAACCACGACAACCTTGACGACGTACTGCTGTCCCTGCCCGTCGAACGCCTCTGGGGCGTCGGCCCCGCCACCCTGACGAAGATGCACCACCTGAACCGCACCGAATCCAAGGCCCTGGTGCTGCACTGGCCCCACGCCGCTGAGCTGCTCATCTTCCACCCCCGCCCCCATCACCACACCGGCCACCACACCCGCCATCATCATGGCGATGCGCGGGGCGTGGATGATGACCGCCCGCTGCTGAAGCGATACCCCAAACTCGACTGGTGCATCCTCGCCGACCGCTGGCCGGAGCCTCGCCTCTACCTCAGCGTCCGCGGCGGGACCATCGACGCCCCGCACACCCATCGCGACCTGCTCAGCTTCAACCTTCTGCGCGACGGCCAGCCGCTGATCACCAACGCACCCGTCGACGAATACCTCGACACCACCTTCAGCCCGCGGCGCGATGAGCTTTTCGAGGTCAGTTCGCAGTCCAAGAACACGCTGCTAATCAACGGCGTGGGCGTGGCGGCGGGCTCCAGCGTCTTGACCGAGACGTTCGCGAACCTGGCGCGGGGCGAGGGCGAGCTCACCGGGTCGCCGGCCGTGCGGCTGGACGCCAGCGACGCGATGGGCACGATGCGCGACGGCCCGGTGGCCAAGCGATGCCTGCGCCTTTTCGTGATGCTCGGCGGCGAGGCGGTGCTGGTGCTGGACCGCATCGTGCTGCCTCACCCCGGCCGGGCCGAAGCCCGTCTGCTCAGCCCCGCGCCGGTCAGCGTCGACGACGCCCACGCCACGGTGCTCGGCCAGCGCGCCGCGCTGCACGGCCGCTTCGCCGCGAATGTCCCGGCCCACCTGCACACCGCGCTGACCGCGCCGACGACACCGGGCCCATCTCGCCACATGCTGCGCTGGTGCACGAACCGGCTGCACACCGACATGGTCCTCGGCACGCTGTTGGCCGCCGAGGAGCCGGCCGCGCTCACGCTTCACGTCGATGCGCGGATCCACATCCACGCCCGCACCGGCGAGCACGTCCACGAACTGTGCTTTGACGATGAACTTCGGCCGGCGTGATCGAAATCACGGCGTTGAGTGCCACTGAAGGAGTTCTCACCAACAGGAATGTCGGATGCGTTTTTGGGTGCCATACAGCACCCTTCGGGATACTGTGTGGCACCCGCCGGACTCACCCTGCGATGGAGAGCATCTGCGCCTCGCCCATGTCCTGGGCGGGCAGCAGCAACTGGCCCCCAAATGCTCGTCGATGGCGCGGGCGGTGCCGCGGCCTTCGGCGATGGCCCAGACGATCAGCGACGCGCCGCGGCGCATGTCGCCGGCGGCGAAGAGGCCCATAGGGGAATGGGCCTATATATTTCGGGGGGATTGATGACGTGCTACTTCGGCGTTATGCGGTCGATTGAGGCTGAACGGCTTTGGGTACTTCTCGAGTTGACCTGGATCTGCAAGCCCTTTGGGTGGCGACCTATAGACTTGCACCTCCAGAATACCAGCCCGGCGTGACCTGCCGCGATCCGGCTGCCACCGCGGCGTGCCACCGCCTTATACTGACGGTTTCATCTGACTCAAGGACACACTCATGCCCGACCTCGCCCAGACGCTCAAGCAGGAGATCCGCCGCCTGGCCCGCTCGCAGATCAAGACCGAGACCGCCAAGCTCCGCGAGGACAGCGCCCGCTACCGCCGCGACATCGCTGAGCTGAAGCACCAAGTGGGCGAGTTAACGCGTGAGGTCACGTTCCTTCGTCGCCAGGAGCAGAAGCGTGTCACGGCACAGCCCGCGGCGGAGGCGGCCGAGAGCGTGCGCTTCTCGCCGAAGTGGCTCAAGGCCCACCGGCAGAAGCTGGGGCTGTCCCAGGAGGACTACGGCAAGCTGGCCGGCGTCAGCGGTCTGACCATCTACAACTGGGAGAACGCCAAGACGAAGCCGCGACAGCAACAGCTCGCCGGCTGGGCGGCGATACGGGGCCTGGGCAAACGCGAGGCGATGAAGCGGCTGGAGTTGCTGGGGCAGTGAACGCGATCGCAAGGTTCGCGAGACGACGCCCGCGGCACGGCCCCCACTCAAGGAGCAACCACATGCAACATCGCAAACTCGACAAGACGGGATGGAACGTCTCGGTCATCGGCTTCGGCGCCTGGGGCATTGGCGGGCAGTGGGGCGATGTCGAGCGCGCCACCGCCGAGGCCACGCTGCGCGCCGCCCACGAGGCCGGCATGAACTTCTTCGACACCGCCGACGCCTATGGCGTGCCGCCGGGGCTCAGCGAACAAATCATGGGCCAGACGCTCGCCCCGATCCGCGACCAGATCCTCATCGCGAGCAAGGTGGGCAACTGGGCCCGCCGGGCCGGCCACGCGCTGAGCTACAGCTCGCCGCTGTACGTCGTGCTCTGCTGCGACGCCAGCTTGCATCGTCTGCGGACCGACCGCATCGACCTCTACCAGTGCCACATCCACGATCTCCAGGAGCCCGACGTCTTCCTCGAAGCCTTCGAGACGCTCAAGAAAGCCGGCAAGATCCGGGCCTACGGCATCTCGACCAACCACCTGGACGTGGTGCAGCGGTTCAACCGCGAGGGCGCGTGCGCGACGGTGCAGCTCGACTACAGCCTGCTGAATCGCCAGTCGGAACGCGAGCTTCTGCCCTACTGCGAACAGTACAGCATCGGCACGATCATCCGCGGCCCGCTGGCCAGGGGCGTGGCGGCGGACAAGTTCACCGCCGAGACGCGCTTCGCCGACACGGTGCGGCAGGGCTGGAACGAGGGCGAGGCCCGCGAGCAGTTCCTGCGCGACCTGGCGACGGTCGGCAAGCTGCGGTTCCTCAAGCGCGATGGCCGCGACATGGCCAAGGCGGCCCTGCAATTCGTGCTCAGCCACGAGGCGGTGACCACGGCGATCCCCGGCGCCAAGAGCCCGGAGCAGGCCCGCGCCAACGCCGCCGCGGGCGAGGCCGGCTCGCTGACGGGTGAGGAACTGGCGAAAGTGCATGAGGTGACGGCCGCGTGAGCACGCGGGGGCTGTTGTCACACGGCCGGTCTTCATGGATGGTCACCGTTCGCCGCACCGAAATCACACACCACGCGTGACTCGGACATGGGATCACTCCTGTTGATCGAGTCTCGACGACGGCCGCCTGGGCCCGCCACTCACCCGCTGTCCAGGCCGCGCTGCTCGCGTTGCCGGGCCACCTCGATGCTGTGCCTGGCCCAGGGCTCGGCCTCAAGGCGGGGCCGGCCGATGAACTTGCCTGACGTGATGCACACGCCGTAGGTTCCCTTCTCCATCCGCTCCAGAGCCTCGTCGATCTCGCGCAGCAGCCGGCGCTCCGACTCGGCCAGGCCGCGGGCGAACTGCTGCTCGTAGCTGGCGGTGCCGGTGTCGGCCATGTGCTCGAAGGAGATGGGCTCGTCGTTGCTGCGGGCGTCGCTCTCCAGCGACTCGACGGCACCGACGATCTCGGCGCGCCTTTCCAGCAGCAGGTCGCGGAAGCGCTTGAGCTCCCGCCTGGTCAGGCCGGTCTTGACCTTGCGCAGCTCGTCGTCGCTCAACATGCGGGCAAGATCATCATCCATGGCCGCGGTCTCGCCTGGCTCCTCCACGGCGCCGCTGGACTTCTTCC
>SLDI01000676.1:0-5582 GCA_007125385.1 Phycisphaeraceae bacterium
CCCCGAATCCCGAATCCCGAATGCTGACCGCCCCGACCCCACTTGACCCGCGCCCCCCGCTGCTGCAAACTCCGCACACCACCGAGGAGCCCCATCATGGCCGCCAAGACCGACCTCAACCCTACCCCCGCCGACCTGTTCACCTTCGGCCTCTGGACCGTGGGCAACCCCGGCCGCGACCCCTTCGGCGGGCCCACACGCCCCACCCTCACCCCCGCCGAGATCGTCGACCTGCTCGGCGAAGTGCCCGGCGTCCACGGCGTCAACTTCCACGACAACGACCTCATCCCCATCGACGCCACCGACGCCGAAGCGAAGCAGATCAAGAAGGACTTCAAGGCCGCCCTCAAACGCACCGGGCTCAAGGTCCCCATGGCCACGACCAACCTCTTCGCCGACCCCGTCTTCAAGGACGGCGCCTTCACCAGCAACGACGCCGAGGTCCGCGCCTACGCGATCCAGAAGACCATCCGCGGCATGGAGCTGGGCAAGGAGTTCGGCGCCAGGACCTACGTCTTCTGGGGCGGCCGCGAGGGCACCGAGTGCGACGCGGGCAAGGACCCGGTGCTCGCGGTCAAGCGCTTCCGCGAGGCGATGAACTTCCTGTGCAACTACAACCTCGAGCACAAGCTCGGCTACCGCTTCGCGCTCGAAGCCAAGCCCAACGAGCCGCGCGGCCACCTCTACTTCTCGGTCACCGGCTCCTACCTCGGGTTCATCTACAGCCTCGACCACCCCGAGATGGTCGGGCTCAACCCCGAGTTCGCCCACGAGTCCATGGCCGGGCTCAACTTCCATCACCACGTCGCCCAGGCGCTCGAAGCGGGAAAGCTCTTCCACATCGATTTGAACGACCAGGAGTTCGGCCGCTACGACCAGGACTTCCGCTTCGGCTCGACCAGCTACAAGGGCGCGTTTTTCCTCGTCAAGCTGCTGCTCGACCACAAGTACAAGGGCCCGAAGCACTTTGACGCCCACGCCTACCGCACCGCCGACCGCGAGGACGTCAAGGCCTTCGCCGCCGGCTGCATGCGCTCCTACAAGATCCTCGAGCACAAGGCCCGGCAGTTTGGCGCCGACGCCGAGGTCAAGGATCTGCTCAGGCAGATCAACCGCGCCAAGCGCGACGTCGAGTCGCTCACGCGCGCCTACTCCAGGGACAACGCCGACAAGCTGCTGGCCAGAACCTTCGACCGCGAGAAGCTCGCCCAGCGCCCGCTGCCCTACGAGCGCCTCGACCAGATCGTCTTCGACACCCTCATGGGCGTGCGGTGACATGACGCGGCAGCCGTCGCGCGGAGGGCGACGGCCAGCACCAGATCCGAAATTCGAAATCCGAAATCACCGTCACGCCCCCGCGCGCGACAGCCGCCGCCGATCCGCCTCGCGCAGCAGCCGCTTGCGCAGCCGCACCGACTTGGGCGTCACCTCCACCAGCTCATCCGACTCGATGAACTCCAGGCACGCCTCCAGCGACATCTCGCGCGCCGGCCGCACCTTCGTCTGATCGTCGCTGCCCGACGCCCGCACGTTCGTCAGCTTCTTGTTGATCACCAGGTTCACCGGCAAATCGTTGTCCCGGCAGTGCTGGCCCACGATCTGCCCCGCGTACACCTGCTCGCCCGGCCGGACGAAAAACACCCCGCGGTCGAACAGCCGATCCAGCGAATAGGCCGTCACCTGCCCCGCGTCCGTGGCGATCATCACCCCCAGCGCCCGCCCGGGCAGCTCACCACGCACCGGCTCGTAGCGCAGCAGATTGTGGTGCATGATCGCCCGCCCCTGCGTCGCCGTGAGCATCTGCGTCCGCAGGCCGATCAGCCCCCGCGCCGGAATCGTGAACACCATGTGCATGTAGCTGCCCGCGCCGGGCTTGGGATCGATCCGCGCAATCTCCGCACGACGCGCGGTCACCAGCGACATCACGTCGTTCTGGCACTCGAGCGGACAGTCCACCACCAACTGCTCGATGGGCTCATGCTTCCTGCCTTCGATCGTCTTGAGGATCACCTCCGGCTTGCCCACGCACAGCTCGTAACCCTCGCGCCGCATCGTCTCGATCAACACCCCCAGGTGCATCAGCCCCCGCCCCGAGACGCGAAACTCCGTCTCCACCGCCCCGCGATCCACATGCAGCGCCACGTTGCTCTGTAGCTCACGCTCCAGCCGCGCCCAGATCTGCCGGCTGGTCACGTACTGCCCTTCGCGCCCGGCAGCCGGCGAGTCGTTGACGCGGAAGGTCATCGTCACCGTCGGCTCATCGACCTTCACCGACTTCAGCGCCGCCGGGCGCTGGGCGCAGGCGATCGTGTCGCCGATGTCGATCGGGTCCAGCCCCTCGACCGCACAAAGGTCGCCCGCGCACACCTCGTCCACCGCCTCGCGCGACAGGCCGTTGAACTGCAGCAGCCGGTTCACCTTCTGCGTCGAGCGCTCGCCGGCGCGGTTGATCACCGTCACGCTTTGCCCGGCCTGGAGCGTGCCCGCGCGCACACGCCCGATCGCGATGCGCCCGACGTACTCGCTGTAGGCCAGCGTCGAAACCAGCATCTGAAGCGGCGCGTCGGTGCTCCCGGCCGCAGGCGCCGGCACATGGTTCACGATCGCCTCGTACAGCGCCCGGATGTCGGTCGGGTGGCCGTCGCCCAGCCGCTTCGCGTCGCCCGTCGCCCAGCCTTCCTTGGCCGACGCGTAGATCACCGGAAAGTCCAGCGCCTCGTCCGAGGCCTCCAACTCCACCAGCAGGTCGAACACCTCGTTGATCACGTCGTCGGGCCGGGCGTCCGGCCGATCGATCTTGTTCACCACGACCACGGGATTGAGCTCAAGCGCCAGCGCCTTTTCCAGCACGAAGCGCGTCTGCGGCATGGGCCCCTCGAACGCGTCGACCAGCAGCAGCACGCCGTCCGCCATCGACAGCACGCGCTCGACCTCCCCGCCGAAGTCCGCGTGCCCCGGCGTGTCGATGACGTTGATGCGGTAATGCTTCGAGTCCGCGGCGTGATAGTGTACCGCGCAGTTCTTGGCGGTGATCGTGATGCCCCGCTCGCGCTCCAGGTCGCCCGTGTCCATGATCAGGCCGTGCTGACCGCCGGCCAGCTTGTCCAGCACGCCGTCGCGGAACATGCCCGACTGGTACAGGAGCTGGTCGACAAGGGTGGTCTTGCCATGGTCGACGTGCGCGATGATCGCGACGTTGCGGAGCTGATCGGTGCTCATGGGCGTGGGGTCTCGGGGTGAGGGTAGCCGGGTATTATACCACGGTTCCCCGCGGCTTGCCGCTTCGCGAGGCTGCCCGCGCCCGGAACCACCCGCCCCGGCTTTATACTGCCGCCATGGCGACCTTCTACCTCCTCGCCGCCGCCTACCTGCTGCTGACCGTCACCGCCGGGCTCGTCCGCGTGGCGATGGGGCCCAGCGCCGGCGACCGCATGCTCAGCGCCCAGCTCTTCGGCACCAGCGGCGTGGCGATTCTCCTGCTGCTGGGCCAGGCCGCCGACGCCCCGGCCTATTGGAACGTCGCGCTCGTCCTCGCCCTGCTCGCCGTCGTCGCCGTCGCCGCCTTCGTCCAGCGCGTCTGGCCACGCGTCCGCCAGGAGGATTGACCGCCATGACACCGCTCGACTACGCCAGCATCGCGCTGATCATCCTCGGCCTGCTGTTCATGACGCTCGGCACGCTCGGCCTGCTGCGCTTCCCCGACGTCCACAGCCGACTCCACGCCCTGACCAAGGCGGACAACCTCGGCCTCGGGTTCATCGTCCTCGCCCTCATCCTCCAGGCCGACTCCTTCCTCGTCATGGCCAAGCTCCTGGCCATCTGGCTGCTCGTCCTGCTCGCCACCACCACCGCCTGCTACCTCGTCGCCCGCCAGGGCCTCGAGCTCGGCGCGGAACGCAGAGGCGAGTAGCGCCATCGTCGCTCACGAAGGGTGCCACTCAACGCCGTGAACGATTGATGTAGGGTGGGTAGAGCGAAGCGAAACCCACCAGTCTTGCCTTGGATCTACGAGCATCGTGGTGGGTTTACCGGCGTTCGCCGGTGCCGCAGCCATCGCTTCGCTCTACCCACCCTACATTAGCGCCGCCGCCGAATAGGTCACGGCGTTGGGTGCCACTGGCGGCTTGTCCGCCAGTGCCCGGGCGCCCCGCGCCGGCGAGATCATCAAGGCGACGATCAGCCCCACGTGGTTGACGTGGACGGCACGCCGCCGCCCCGGGACCACCGGTCCCGGCTTTATAGGGACAAGCCGTATCACCACATTTTTCAGCGTCCCCCGCCCTCTTCACGGCCTTCGCCCGACCCGCTCACCGCGGCGTCGCCGCCACCGCCTCGTCGTAGACCCGCAGGCACCGCTTCGCCGCCCCCGGCCAGGTCAGCCGCCGAATCTCCAGCTCCGCACCCTGGCGCAGCGACGTCGCCAGCTCCGCATGACGCAGCACCGCCAGGATCTTGTCGGCGATGTCCTCGACGTCGCTGGGCTCGACCTTCAACGCGTGCTTGACCACCTCCGCGACGCCGCTGTGACGCGAGACGATCACCGGCACGTCGCTGCGCATCGCTTCCAGCGCCGCCAGGCCGAACGGCTCGCTGACGCTGGGCATCACGTAAACGTCGGCCATGTCAAAAACGCGCTGCACGTCCGCGCTGCTGAGAAACCCGGCAAACAGCAGCCGATGCCCGATCCCCCGCCGCGCCGCCAGCTCCACCAGCCCCGCCGCCTCGTCACCGTCGCCCGCCATCACGAATTTGACGTTCTCCTGCTTGGCGAGCACCCGCGCCGCCGCCTCCACGAAATAGCGCGGCCCCTTCTGCATCGTCAGCCGACCGATGAACACCACCAGCCGCTCCTGCTCACCCAGACGCACGCGCACCGGCTCATCGCCCGGCTCACCACCCGCCATCGCAGGCGTGGCGGCGGCGGTGGCGGTGGCGGGGGGGGTGCCGTTGTGGACGACGGCGATGCGCGAGCTCGGCACGCCGTAGCGGTGCTCGATGATGCGGGCCGTCATGTGGCTGACCGCGATCACGCGCACGGCCGCGTGCATCCCCCGCCGCTCGATCTCGTAGATCCGCTCATCGATCGCTTCGCCCGCCCGGTCGAACTCCGTCGAGTGCACGTGCACGACCAGCGGCCGACCCGTCGCCCCCGCCGCCGCCAGCCCCGCGGGGAAGCTCATCCAGTCGTGGGCGTGGATGACGTCGCACGGCTCGCTGCGCGCGATCTGCCGGCAGAGGTCGGCATACCGCCGCACCTCCTCGACCAGGTCCGGCGCCTGCTCCTCCAGCGACGGCCCGGTGACGCGGGGCGGCTCCAGCCGGGGCGACCCCGTCCCCCCCCGCTCCCGCGCCGCCGCCGCCTCGGCCTGCTCGACCCCCATGGACCGCACCACCTCGCTCGGACCATCCCTCCGCCGACCTTGCGGCGCCACCGCCGGGCCCGGCTGCGGCGCCGTCACCTGCCCCGGCCGCGGCCGGGCGTAGGGGTCCACCAGCCCACGCCAGCCCGCATCCACCTCCCGGAACCGCACCCCGCGCAGACCCGGGTCCGCCATCGCCTGCTCGCTCATATCAATCACCCC
>SLDI01000272.1:0-5580 GCA_007125385.1 Phycisphaeraceae bacterium
ACCGGAGTTTACGGCGTCGGGTGGCACGCAACCTGGCGAATATCTACGATATGGGGCTCGCCCCCCTGCCCCCGCCATGCCCGCCACGCCTGTCGCCGGCGGCGGCCAAGCATCATGAACATCCGCAACTTCTGCATCATCGCCCACATCGACCACGGCAAGAGCACGCTGGCCGACCGCATGCTCCAGCGCGTCGGGGCGATCACGGAACGTCAGCTCCGCGAGCAGCTTCTGGACGACATGGACCTGGAGCGCGAGCGGGGGATCACGATCAAGGCGTCGGCGGTGACGGTCGAGCACAAGCACCGCGGCCAGCCGTTCATGCTCAACTTCATCGACACGCCGGGGCACGTGGACTTCCACTACGAGGTCTCGCGGGCGCTGACGGCGTGCGAGGGGGCGATCCTGGTCGTTGACGCGACGCAGGGCGTCGAGGCCCAGACGGTGGCCAACGCTTACCTGGCGATCGAGCACGAGCTGGAGATCATCCCCGTCGTCAACAAGATCGACCTGCCCTCGGCAAGGCCGGAGGAGGTGGCCCTGGAGGTCGAGCAGATCCTCGGGCTGCCGGCCGACGACGTGGTGTTCTGCTCGGCCAAGACGGGCGAGGGCGTGGACGAGCTGCTCGAAGCGATCTGCGACCGCCTGCCCGGGCCCGGCGGCGATGGCAAGGCCAGGACGCAGGCGCTGATCTTCGACAGCGAGTACGACGACTATCGCGGGGTGATCGTCTACTACCGGCTCTTTAACGGCAAGCTCCAGGCGGGCGACAAGATCCGCACGATGCGCACGGGGCGGACGTACACGATCAGCGAGCTGGGCAAGTTCACGCCCGCGCCGACGCCCTACAGGCAGCCGATGCACGCCGGCGAGGTGGGGTACCTCACGGCGGCGATCAAGGAGCTGGGCGACATCAACATTGGCGACACGATCACGCTCGACGCCAGGCCCGCGGCCGAGGCCTTGCCGGGCTATCGCGAGCCGCAGCCGATGGTGTTCTGCGATTTCTACCCCTCGTCGGACTCCAACTTCGAGGACCTGCGCGACGCGATCGATCGGCTGCACCTCAATGACGCGAGCTTCACCTACCAGCCGGCGTCCAGCGACGCGCTGGGCTTCGGGTTCCGCTGCGGGTTCCTGGGCATGCTGCACATGGACATCATCCAGGAGCGGCTGGAGCGCGAGGGCGACGTGTCGCTGGTGCAGACCGCGCCGACGGTGACGTACGAGATATTGAAGACCGGCGGCGAGACGGTGCAGATCACCAACCCGGCCGACCTGCCCGACCCCAGCCAGATCCGCGAGGTGCGCGAGCCGCTCGTCGAGGTCGAGATCATCACGCCCAACGACAGCGTCGGCGAGCTGATGAAGCTGTGCGAGAACCGCCGCGGCCGCTACATCAAGCAGACCTACCTGTCCGACACGCGGCAGGTGCTGGTCTACGAGCTGCCGCTGGCGGAGATCATCTTCGACTTCTACGACAAGCTCAAGTCGATCACGCGCGGCTACGGGACGATGGACTACCACGTGTCCGGCTTCCGCCCCGACGCGCTGGTGAAGATGGACATCCTGGTCAACGGCACGCCCGTCGACGCCCTGAGCGTCATCGTCCACCGCGACAAGGCGCAGCAGCGCGGCCGGGCGCTGCTGACGCGGCTGAAGCAGGAGATCGACCGGCACATGTTCGAGATCCCGCTCCAGGCGGCGATCGGGGGCAAGGTCATCGCCCGCGAGAACATCAAGGCCATGGGCAAGAACGTCACCGCCAAGTGCTACGGCGGCGACGTGACGCGCAAGCGCAAGCTGCTGGAGAAGCAGAAAGAGGGCAAGAAGCGCATGAAGCGCGTCGGCACCGTCGACATCCCCCAGCAGGCGTTCATGGCGGTGCTGGACCCGGGCGAGTGAGTCAGCGACGAGGACGCGAAGGGCACGAAGCGGGCACGAAGAGAAAACGTGCCTTTGCCTCCTTAACGCCCGTCCTGAGCGTGTCCGCGAGCGAAGGGCGGGATTGCCCGCGATCCAGGAGGCAGATAAGGAACCCAGGAAACCAGGAAAGGAACAGGCAGAAGAAAACGTCGGAAAACGGGTGCCACCGGCAGCGACGAGGCAAACGCGATCGCTCCCCCCTTCCTGCCCCCCCTGCCTTCCTGCCTTCCTCATTCTCTTCCTGCCTTGATCCGTGTGCATCGGTGTGCATCGGTGGTTCCTCCCTTCGTGCCCTTCGCGCTTTCGCGGCCAAAGCGACACGCCATGATCACCGACTACTCCTGTGGCATCATCCCCGTGCGCCTCCGCCGCGGCCGACGCGAGTACCTGCTCGTGCAGCACGGCGGCGGGCACTGGGGCTTTCCCAAGGGCCATCCCGAGCCCGGCGAGAGCGACGAGCAGGCCGCCCGACGCGAGCTGGCGGAGGAGACCGGCCTGCGCGACGTGACGCTCATCAGCGACGACGGGCTCACGGAGCAGTACGTCTTCACCCGCCGCCCGGGCGAGGAAGGGGCGCCGCGGCGCCAGCTCGTGCGCAAGACGGTGCGCTACTTCGTGGGCGTCGTGCCCGCCGACGCCGAGGTCACGCCCTGCCCCGAGGAGGTGCGCGACTTCGCCTGGGGCGACGCGGCGGCGACGCGGCAGCGGCTGAGCTTCGCCGAAGCACGCCGGCTGCTGGAGCGCGTCGAGGCGATGGAGATTGAGGGGGCGTAGCCACGAAGGCACGACGGGCACGAAGGAAGGGGGCAGAGATGAATAAGGAAAGCAGGAAGGGCAGGAAGGGAGGAAGGTAGAGGATGTTGGCAGATGGCGGGTGCCACTGACAAGGCCGTCCGCGGCCTTGTCCGTGCTGAACGCCGGTTTATGTATAAAGCCGGGACCGGTGGTCCCGGGGGGGCGGCGTGCGACCTGCTTCGACGACGTGTTCCGCTCGTCGTGTTGATCCACTTCGCGTGCGCGGACCGCCCCGCCACCGGCGGACAAGCTGGCGATCGATGCGACGGTCAGGACATGTTGTGGACGTGGATCGGTCGCCGCCGCCCCCGGGACCACCGGTCCCGGCTTTATATGACAAGCACGCACCCACGTTCTTCTTCCCCGCCTTCCTTCGCACCGTCGTGGCTACAACCGCGTGCGCAGCAGGCGCAGGCCGTTGAGCACCACGACGATGGTCGAGCCTTCGTGGAAGATGACGGCCACGGAGATGGGGGCGAAGCCCAGGGCCCCGAGCGGGGCGACCACGGCGATGACGCCCAGGGCGATGATGAGGTTTTCGCGGATGATCCGCCGGGTGGCGCGGGCCAGGGCGATGGCCTGGGGCAGCTTGCCCAGTTCGTCGGCCATCAGGGCGACGTCGGCGGTCTCCAGCGCCACGTCGCTGCCGCCGGAGCCGGCCGAGCCGATCGCGACGCCGACCTGGGCCGCGGCCAGGGCCGGGGCGTCGTTGACGCCGTCGCCGACCATGACCACGCCGCCGACCTGGTCGTTGAGCTCGGCGATGCGCTCGACCTTCTGCTCGGGCAGCAGCTCGGCGTGGACCTCGGTGATGCCGACCTGGCGTGCGATGGCTGCGGCGGCGGCGGGGTGGTCGCCGGTGAGCATGACGGTGCGCTCGATGCCCAGGGCCTTGAGCCGGGCCATCGCCTCGGCTGCGCCGTCGCGCGGCTCGTCGGCGACGCCGATGAGCCCGGCCAGCTTCTCATCCACCGCCACGCACAGCACGGTGTGCCCGGCGGCGCGCATGGCGTCGATGCGCTCGGCGGCGCCGCGGTCGATCATCTCGCTGAGCATGCGCGTCGAGCCGACCGTCACCGCTCGGCCGTCGACCCTGCCGCTGATGCCCAGGCCCGCGTGGCGCTGGGTCTCCTCGGCTTCGGCCAGCGGCAGGTCGCGCCGCGCGGCCTCTTCCACGACGGCGCGGGCCAGCGGGTGCCGGCTGCCACGCTCCACGCTCGCCGCCAGCGCCAGCAACCGGGCTTCGTCCATGGCGCGGTCCAGCGGCAGGAGCTGCGCCACGTGGGGCCGACCGCGCGTGATGGTGCCGGTCTTGTCGAAGGCCACGGCGCGGACGTGGCCGAGGTTCTCGATGTGGGCGCCGCCCTTGACGAGCACGCCGATGCGCGCCGCGCGCCCGATGGCGGTGAGGATCGCCGCCGGCGTGCCGATCGCCAGGGCGCAGGGCGAGGCGGCGACGAGGAACGCCAGCGCCTGGTAGAACCAGCCGCCCCAGATCGCCTCGGGCATCCGCCGCGGGGCCAGCCCCAGCAGCGGCGGCGCGGTCATCAGCACGGCCGTGGTGATCAGCACCAGCGGCACGTACCAGCGCGAGAAGCGCTCGGTCATGCGCTGCGTGGGCGACCTGGCGGCCTGGGCCTGCTCGACCATGCGGATGACCTTGGACAGCGTGTTGTCCTCGGCCCGGCGGGTGACCGCCACCACCAGCGAGCCCGGGCCGTTCATCGTCCCGGCGAAGACCGCGTCGCCGCCGGCCTTGTCCACCGGCACCGACTCGCCGGTGATCGCGCTCTGGTCGACGGCCGACTCGCCCTCGACGACGGTGCCGTCGGCGGGGATCTGCTCGTCGGCGGCGACGCGCACGCGGTCGCCCACCTCCAGGTCCTCGACGGCGACGCTCGTCTCGCGGCCGTGCTCGCCCAGGCGCATGGCGGTGCGCGGCGCCAGGCTCGACAGCGCCTGGATCGCGCGCCGGGCGCGGCCCACGGCCAACTGCTCGCCCGACTCGCCGAGCGAGAACAGCAGCAGCAGCAGGGCGCCTTCCTCGTAGTGGCCGAGCAGGGCGGCGCCGATGGCGGCGGCGAACATGAGCACGTCGATGTCCAGGCGGCGTCCCAGCAGCGTGTGCAGCGTCTCCCAGGCGATCGCCCAGCCGCAGAGCACGAACGCCCCGCCGACCATCGCCAGGCGCAGCGTCGCCGGGCCGTCGGCGAGGTAGACGGCGGTGGCGATGGCGAGCATCACGCCGCCGACGACCGTGGTGCCAAGCTGCGGGTACTCGATGCCGGTGGCCAGGGCGCGGCGGAGCCAGCGCAAGCGCGGCGCGGCGGGGGCGGTGATGGCGGCGATACCCACGCCCAGGGCCGTTAGCTCGCGCACGATCTGTGACAGCGGCGCCCGGGCCGGGTCGTGCTCGATCTCGATGTGCCGGCCGTCACCGGCAAGGCGGCCCACCACGCCGGGGAGGTTATCCAGGGCGGCCTGGGCGGCGGCGCGCTGCTCCGGCTCGTCCAGGCCGGTCACCGGCAGGCGCGTCGTCAGGCGTTGCGGCTGGCCGTCCACCGCCGCGCGGTCGAGCTGCCGCCACAGTTCGGCGGGCGTGGTCGCCTGCGTGTCGTAGCGCAGGCGAAGCGTCGGCCAGGCGACGGCCGCGTCCTCGGCGCGCGAGGCGGTGACCAGCTCCACCTGCCGCACGCCGCGCTGCTCCGCCATGGCCACACGCACCCGCGTCAGGTGCCGGCCGCGCTCCGCCTGATCGGCGGGCAGGGCCAGCGGCAGCTCCAGCGTGTCGCGCGGCCCCTGGCGCGTGGGCGCCGGCGGCAGCTCGCAGCAGATGCTCTGCGGGGCGCGCGGCTCAGG
>SLDI01000716.1:0-5579 GCA_007125385.1 Phycisphaeraceae bacterium
ACGGACCCGGAGCATGTGAAGGCCTTCGTCGCGCTGCTCGTAGACGCCCTGGGGCACGCGGAAGGCGCGGTATTCGGCAAAGGAGATTTCGCCGCGTTCGAAGCGCCGGGTTTGCTCGTCGAATGCGGCCAGATCATCGGCCAGGCCGGCGGGCAGCTTGCAGGTCGTGGACATGAGCGGCTACTCCTGCCTGGATGGGAAGGCGGCCCCGGGACGATGGGGCTGGGCGATGCCGATCTCGCGATCGGTCAGGTAGCAGGACGGGTCCGTGCCCATCCAGTCGCCGGTGGCGACTTCGGCGCGGGTGCGCAGGTTGCCGTTGCACACGGAGAGGAAGTGGCAGCGCTGACAGCGTTGGGGCAGGTGGGCTTGGCGTTCGCGCAGGACACTGAGGCGCAGGTCGGTGGGGTTGGTCCAGATGTTGCTGAAGGGCTGGTCGCGGACGTTGCCGCAGTCGTAGTGCCAGGAGAACTGGTCGTAGTGGACGTTGCCGCGTGGGTCGATGGAGGCGATGTTGCAGCCGGAACGGTTGCCGCCGGTGCCACCGAGCCGCGCGGAGAGGTCGCGGGCGTGACCGTTGCCGTTGTCCTGTTTGTGCAGGAGCAGGAAGGCGGCGTCGGCATGGTTGCCGACGGTGAGCACTTCCAGGGGTTTGCCCTGGTCGTGGAAGCGTTGGGTGAGTTCGAAGATGCAGTCGAGGGCCTGGCGTGTCTGGTCGGCGGTGAGGTCGACCTTCTGCATGCGGCCGCCGCGGCCGGCGTAGGCCAGGTGGTAGATGCACAGGCGTTGGACGTCGTGCTCGGCGCAGAGGTTGAAGATGGCGTCGAGCTCGGTGTGGTTCAGCGCGTGGATGGTGAAGCGCACGCCCACCTTGATGTCGCGGGCGCGGCAGCGGCCGATGGCGGCGAGGCTCTTGTCGAAGGCGCCCGCCTGGCCGCGCAGCTTGTCATGGGTGGCCTGCATGCCGTCGAGGCTGATGCCGATGTAGCGCAGCCCCAGGGCGGCGAGCTGGTCGGCCATGTGGTGGTCGATGAGCGTGCCGTTGGTCGAGAGCGTGGCGTTGAGCCCGAGGCTCTTGGCGTAGGCCAGCAGTTCCAGCGCGTCGGGGCGGACGAGCGGCTCGCCGCCACTGAAGAGCACCGCCGGGACGCCAAAACGGGCGAGGTCCTCGAGCAGGGCGCGGCCTTCGTCGTGGGTGAGCTCGTCGGGGGCGGCGTTGGGGTTGGCCGAGGCGTAGCAGTGCACGCAACGCAGGTTGCACGCCTTGGTGAGCGCCCAGACGACGACGGGGCGCGGGGTGTTGTCGGCGGAGGTGGCGCGGGCGGTGTGGCCGTAGCGCAGCGCTTCGTTGCCGGCGCGGTGTTGGCAGAGCAGGTTGCTTATGCTGAGCATCGTTTGAGTTCCGGTAGCCAGGCATCGGGGATGTAGGTGCAGTCGCGTTCGGGGGCGAGGTGATCGCGGGTCAGGGCGTAGGCGCGGGCGCGGCTGCCGCCGCAGACGGTGTTGAAGCGGCAGGCGCCGCACTTGCCCTTGAGCTGCGTCACGTCGCGCAATTCGCGGAAGACGGGGGCGTTCTGGTAGATGTCGACGACGCTGCGCTGGGGGAATCGGCCGCAGTCGATGGGCAGGAAGCCGCTGGGGAAGACCTGCCCGACGTGGCTGACGAACATGACGCCCCGGCCGTCGTTGACGCCCAGCGGGGCGCGCATGGGCGTGTGGGTGCCGCCGGCGAGCGGGTCGCCACCACGGCGCATCACGAAGCGGCGGTAGTGCGGGGCCTCGGTGGTCTTGATGGCGTAGGGCTGGCGGCGGGCGTGGGCGTGCAGTTGCTCGAAGACCTGCTCGTAGCGCTCGGGGGCGATGCGCTGCTCGGCAAGGCCCCGGCCGACAGGCACGAGGAAGAAGACGGACCAGAGGGCGACGTCCTCGTCGGCGAGCAGCTCGGCGATGGCGTCGAGCTGGTCGACGTTGCGCGTGGTGATGGTGGTGTTGACCTGGAGGCTGATGTCCTGGGCGCGGATCTGCTTCATGATCGTGCGCGTCAGCTCGTAGCTGCCGGGCACGCCGCGGAAGCTGTCGTGGGTATGGGCGTCGACGCCGTCGAGGCTCATGGCGATGCGGCTGACGCCGGCGTCATGCAGGCGGGCCAGGGCGTCGACGGTGACCAGTGGCGTGGCGGAGGGGCTCATGGCGACCGTCAGGCCGAGCTTGCGCGCGTGGCGGATGAGCTGGTCGAGGTCCGCGCGCTTGAGCGGATCGCCGCCGGTGAGCACAAGCAGCGGCGCGGCGGGGAAGGAGGCGAGGTCCTCGATGAGACGCATCGACGCGGTGGTATCGAGCTCGCTGGGGTGAGCACGCGGCTGGGCGCAGGCCCGGCAGTGGGCGCAGACGAGGTCGCAGGCGCGGGTCACTTCATAGAACACGAGGAAAGGGCTGTGATCGAAGTCGGCGGTGGTGTAACGCGAGCGGATCATCGGCATTGTCCCGTGCAGGGCGCGGTGGCGCGGGTGGCGGCGGTGGGCGGCGCGGTGACGGCCTGATGGCAGGCGATCTCGTGGAGCATGCGGGCCAGGCGATGCATGGCGTCGCTGTGCGGGCAGTGGCAGCGCACGACCTCGGGCCAGGGGTGCATGAGCTTTTTCATGAGGCGATGGGCCATCTGCTCGACGGCCCGCTGCTGGTCGTCGCTCATCGCCGGGGCGTTTTGTGCCAGCCATTGCAGCTCGGCGTCGCGGACCTGCTCGGCGCTGCGGTAGAGCCGTGCCAGCAGCGGGGCCTGGCGGGCGTGGGCGAGCCATTGCTCGAAGCGCCGGGCCTGCTGCTCGATGATCCGGCGTGCCCGCGGCAGCATGCGATGACGGGCGGCGCGGTTGCGCACGACGACGTCCTCGAGCGTGTCGATGTTGCGCAGCTCGACGTTGTCGATGGCCCCGGCCTCGGGCTCGACGTTGCGCGGCATGGCGAGATCAAGGATCAGCAAGCGGCGGTCCGGGCGACGGCGCATGGCCTGCTCCAGCGCCGGCGCGGTCAGGACGGGGTGCGGGGCGCGCAGCGCGGTGATGACGATGTCGGCGTCGGCGAGCTCGTCGTCGAGCTGGTTGCAGGCGACGGTGCGGGCGCCGCAGTGTGTGGCCAGCGCCAGGGCGTGGGCGTGGGTGCGGCTGACAATGGTCAGGTGACGGGCCTGCATCGAGCAGAGGTGCCGGCAGACGCTGCGGGCGATGTCGCCGGCGCCGATGACGAGGATGCGGCGGTGGGTCAGCTCGTGCATGGTCGCCTGGGCGGCGTCGATGGCGACGGAGGGGATGGTGGCCTTGCCCAGGCCGATGGCGGTGTCGCGGCGCACGTGGGCGCTGGTGCGCAGCGCGGAGGCGACGAGGCGGTTGAGCACGCGGCCGGTGGTGCGGTGCTCCTGCGCCAGGGCGTAGGCTTGCTTGAGCTGGTTGACGATGTGGTGCTCGCCCAGGGCGATCGAGTCCAGGCCGCAGGCGACGCGGAAGAGGTGGCGCACGGCGTCGAGGTCGCCATGGTGGTAAAGGTGATCGCGGAACCCCGCCGTCGGCACGTGGCCGACCTGGTGCAGCGTGTCGATGACCGGCTCGAACGGGGCGTCGCGGAGGTCGCTGGCGAGCAGCAGCTCGGTGCGGTTGCAGGTGCACAGGAGCATGGCCTCGCTGTCGGGCAGGCGGTCCGCCAAACGGCGCAGGACGGCCGCGGCCTGCTCGGGGCACAAGGCCAGTGGCTCGCGCACCTCCACCGGGGCGCTGTGATGGCTCAGGCCGATGAGGTGAATGTCCATCAGCGGTGGTCTCCATGACTTCGACGGCGCTGCCGGGCATGGCCCAGCCAGAGCCGGGCGCCGTAGCCGGCGAGCAGCGCGCCGCTGACCAGGTAGGCGGCGATGACGGATGCGAGTCCACTCATGTTGCACCTCGTGGAGGAATCACTCGATGGCTCCGGCAGAGGTGACGGCCCGGGGTGACGCCGCGTCCGGCTGGGCCAGGTTGTGGCTGCGGCCGAGGCGGTAGTGCGCGGCGATCAGGCCCGCGGCGAGCATCGTCACGGGCACGGCGAAGATCAGCACCGTCCACCACATGGCCGGCTCCAGCGAGACGGAACTCGGGTGGATGTCGGGCATGAGGCGCACGGAGAAGTAGACCAGCGGCACGTCGATGAACGCGACGATGCCGTAGACAGCGCAGACCATGGCCCGGCGCGTCGGGTCGTCGAACGAGCTGCGGATCACCAGGTACGCGGCGTAGAGCAGCCACAGCAGAAGGCTGAAGGTCAGCCGCGGGCTCCAGGTCCACCAGTGGCCCCAGGCCTCGCGGCCCCAGATCATGCCGGTCAGCAGCACGATGCTGCACAGCAGCACGGCGACGCCGGCGGCGGCGGCGGCCAGGTCGTCCCAGCGCTGGCGCCGGGTGAAGAGGTAGGCGAGGCAGGCGATGAAGTTGACGGTGCACGCCAGCAGGGCGTTGATCGCCACGGGAAAGTGCAGGTAGAAGATCTTCTGCACCGGGCCCATCGTCTGCTCCGTGGGCGTCCATGTGAACACGACGACCAGCGCGGTGGCGGCCAGGGCGAGCGTCGCCAGCCAGTAGAGGGCAACGAGGTTGGGGCGTGCACGGGTCATGGCGTCTCGCGGTTTCAGGGTTCGAGGATGAACTCGAAGACGAGCCAGCTCACGGTCAGGTAGATCAGGCCGAAGGCGACGAGGATCGCCAGCGCTGCCTGGGTGATGGGCTGCCCGTCGCGGAACAACGCCACGAGCAGGTGCGTCGAAGCGAGCACCAGCGGCAATGTGACGGGCAGGATCAACATGGCCAGCGGCGCGCTGCGCATGGAACTGGAGCTGGTGACGGCGGAGAAGAGGGTGCCGACGGCGGCGAAGCCGACCATCGACACGACGATGGTGAGGGCGAACGCCAGCGGTGCCTGCGCCAGGTCGAAGCCGAAGAGCACCGCGGCGACGGGGGTAACGACCAGGACGACGGCGAGCATGAGCAGGAGGTTGGTGGTGAGCTTGGCGAGGTAGATGACGCTGCGGTCGACGGGCGCCAGCAGCAGGGCGGCCAGGGCGCCGTCGTGGCGTTCCGGGGCCATGGTGCGTTCGAAGCAGAGAATGCCGGCGAAGAGGTAGGCGACCCAGAGCACGGCCGGAGCGGCGTAGCCGGAGGCGAGCTGTTGCGGGCCCAGCCCCAGGCCCAGCACCGCGACGATGAGCATGGCCAGGACGGCGACGAGGGCGAGGATCTGGCGTGAGCGCAGCTCCAGCGCCAGGTCCTTGGCGACGAGGGCGGCGAACTGGCGCAGGGCCAGGCTCATGCCAGCACCTCCTGGCGCAGGGTGGCGGCGTCGAGGCCGGCGCGCCGGCGGTGCAGGGCGAGTCGGCCGGCGCGGAGCACGGCGAACTCGTCGGCGAGCTCAAGGGCGTGGCCGATGTCGTGATGGGTGACGAGGATGGCCTTGCCCTCGCGGCGCAGCTCATCGAGCAGGCGGGTGCAGATGTCGATCGACGCCAGGTCCAGTCCCGAGAAGGGCTCGTCGGCGAGCAGCAGTTGCGGGTCGTGCATCAG
>SLDI01000620.1:0-18232 GCA_007125385.1 Phycisphaeraceae bacterium
AACCCTTGTGCCACTGCCGGATACGAATGGGGGTGTGAACGAGTCATCGATCGATTCGAGTTGTCCCAGATCAAGCAACGATCCAGCGCCGTCAGATGACATCAACGTCAGGTTCGCGTTCGATCCGCTGCTCGAATAAGCTGGCGCCCCGAGTTGCAGCACGCCCCCGTTACGCACACCGAGTCGCGCACGAGTCCCCACGAACGCCGCTTCCGACCCCGGTGCCGTGAACCGTGCATTGTCCACGATCATGATCCCCCCAATTTCCGTGGTTCCCAGCACCGTCAACCCCGTCTCCCCGGGCTCACTATCCGACACGATGCGCAGCGTGCGATTGTCGCCCAGGATCAGCCCCTCGATCTCCCCCAGCCCCAGCGTCTGGTCGTACGTCACCGTCCCCGATGCCGCGGGGATGTTGGCGATGAAGCTGATGGGCGGCATGTTCAGCGGGACGATGCTGATGTCCCAGTTGCCCGGCGTGGCGTAGTCCCCGCTGGCGGGCCCGTTCCAGACCGCTTCGAGCACCTGGCCATGGGCCGCGGCGCAGATGACACAGACGGCCGCGGACGCGGCGACGATGCGTGCGATGGACATGGCAGTCCCTTTCTTTGGTGATCCCTCCAGGGCGAGGCCGCGCAGCCGTCCCTCGCGACCGCCGGCTCGGGGCCTCGTTCTGCGCCCGGAGCGGTTGTGGGGTTGATGGCCACCATCGGCGCTGCACAGTGCAGCGCTTCCCCGTGGCCGGTTGTGCCTAGTATCACCTGACGATCTCCCGGACCACAACCCCCATAAACATGGGGGTTCGGCCGGCGGCCAACACGTCCAGGCAGTTTCTACCCGTGCGTCGAGCGGCCCTCGGGAGGCACGCCGCTGTGGGCTGGGCCGGGCTGACATCGGCAAGACCAACGTGCAACGAGCTTTGCGTGAAGCCTGCAGGCGGAGGGGCCGTCGCGCCTCCTCGGGGATGGTCACCGCCCAGGCGGCCGCGCCTCGTCCGCGTCCGGCGGCGGGGGCACAAGGTCCGCGCCGTCACCACACATGAAATGGTGCAGCAACTCGGCGCGCGACGACACGCCGAAGCGCTTGTGGATGAGCTTGGTGTAGTCCGCCACCGTGTACGGGCTCAGGCCCAGCGCTTCGGCGATCTGCTTGACGGTCATCCCCTCGATCAGCAGCATCAGCACGGTGCGCAGGCGCGGCGTCAGCGGCCGCACCTCGTGGCTCTTGGCCGTCAGCGACGCATCCTGGTGCAGCCAGGGCACCTCGCTGGTGATGATGTGCGCGATCCGGCGCTGGCGCGGGGTGAAGTTCTCCCGTCCCTTGTTGCGCATCCACGCCCTGCCGCTGAACAGGCCGTCCTCGTCCAGGATGTGCACCGAGTACATGATGTGGTCGATGCCCACCGCGGCGAGCCGATGGCGGTTCGCCGGCTCATCCCACTGCTGGCGCGACACGAGCTGGTCCCACGAACGGGTGAAGCGACGCGCCACCCGCCGCAGGGCGTTCAGGGCCGGGTATTCCACCGGCACGTGCTCGCGGTCCTGCATCCACGCCACGTAGTGGACAAGCTGGTTCTCCGCAAAGCCATCGTGCAGAAACTCCACCACCGCCGGGTTGTGGTGCCGATCGTCGGCCCGGGCCACGATCCACGACCAGCGATCTGCCTGGATGAGCTCGGCCAGGCCAGCCATCAGGCAGCGCTTTTTCATGATGTGGCCACCGGGCACGGCGGCAACCTGACCCAGCAGCCGCACCATGGCCCGCACGTCCGTTTCCGTGAGCATCGGTTCACCCCTCTCGGCCTCGCCGTTCACCCACGCCACCGACATGGTCATCCGCGGACACGCCCCGAACGCCCGCCCCCACCGGGCAGCGATCCTGCCGAAGACAGCAGGCGAGGCTACACAGCCTCAAGCACCGCCTCATCCTCCTCGTCCAACGCCCAGGCCTGAGCATTGACGGTCGTTGCGTGCCGGGTCAGCCATCGTGCCAGCACCGCCTGAGCGTCGCGGAGGTTGTCGTGTACTCGGTCCCGCGCAGTCGCCGACACCGGTGTGATGAGCTCGGCCTCTGATTCCGCGGCCGCGAGGACGTCGAATGCGACGTCCACGTCAACCAACGGGTCGCGATCGTGGTCATCCGCGATATCGCCAAGCCGGTCGTTAATGAGGACCGGCGACGGCACGTCATGGTCCGACTCCGTGACCGATGCCGGCACACCCACTGGCTCATCGGCATTGGTCACCGCAACTGAATCTTCATGCTGCCCGTCCACGTTCGACTCATTCCCGGCGGACAGGGGCGGCTGCTCCTGTGTATGACCATTGTCGCTCTCGGATGAGACGACCCCTCCGCGGCCGACTCCTCAGCCAGCACCACCAACTCGTCCAACTGCATGCTCGCGTCGCCCACGAGCAACTGCACGAACGGGGCCACGTCGCCCGTATCCACAAGGCCGGCGAGGTTCATGCCGCCGAGGACGATGGAAGTCTGCCATGCATGGCTGGCAGACTCGACAAGGCGGTGGCCCACACGGTCAAACACGTCACCGGACGTGGCGTCAAGCACAACCGTGTACGTCCCGAGGTCCTGCGTGAGTGCCTCCAGGCCGGTGAGTCGCCAGATACGCGTGTCATCCGGTTCACTGAAGAGAATGACCGCTTCGTGCTCCTACAGTATCACCGCTTCGTCATTACGTGTCAACGGCAAATGGGCAAGTTCGAAGCCCTGGACTGGCTCATTGAAGGTGAAGACGATTTGACTGATTCCAAGTCCGTCTGGATCATCAATGGTTTCGATCGCCTCGACGGTGGGCGGCGTGTTCCCGGAGGGTTTTGAGGGGTCGATCGACCCGTTCCACAGGCGGTGCGCTGACGTGGCTTGGCCGAAGATGCTGCGGCACAGCTACGCCACGCATCTGATGGACGCGGGGGTGGACCTGGCGGTGAGCGCTTCGCTGATGGGTCATGCGACACCCGACCCGTGAGGCCGAACGCTCACTCCTGAAGCGATAACTCCGGCACGCCGATGTCGAAGCGCTGCTTCGCCTGCTCGAGATCGATCCGACCCTCGAACAGCTCGCCCGCGGCAAGCAGATACGCGATCGCCTTGGCCAGCGCCCGTGCGTAGCGCGAATGTTGCTTGTCCGTCTCGCGCACCGCCTGCTCGACGCTGCCCGGCGGCGGTGTCGAGCCGCGCTGGATCGACCGCGCCAGGACGATCAACGGGTCCTGCCGGCTGTAGAAATGCTTGTCGATGAGGTATTTCTTCACCTTGGCCACGTCCCAGGCGGCGGCGAGCTCGGCGTACTGGTTCAGACGCTTGGGATAACCCTGCAACGCATCAAGAAAGGCGTCCAGCCATTGATCGATGTTCTCCGGGTCGGGCTTGATGGTGTGCATCGCGATCAGCGCCCGGCGCAGCAGCACGCGAAAATGGGCTTCCAGCGCAGCCCTGGCTTCGCTGGCCGGCACATCGAGCAGCGTGGGCCCGAGCGGCTCGGCCAGATCACCCCGGCCGCTGTGGTAGACCTCCTTGAACACGAACAGGTCCTGCATGATCTTGGACTCGTTGGCGTCGCCGCCGGCCACCCCCGCGTCGTCGTCGCCCGGCCAGCACCGCGTGATCGGCTTGGTCAGGCGGTCGGCGGCGCGGTGCGTCAGCGCGCCGAGCACGAACGCCAGCTTCTGCGCCGCGCGCGGCTCGCCCGGCTCGTCAACCCGATCGCGCAGCTCGTGGACGAGCCTGACGGACCAGCGGTCGGCGCTGCGCGTCACCGCCCCCATGTGCGCAACGTCGCGATGCTCCGCCATGAGGCGCTTGAACGTGGGATGTATCGCGTCATGACAGGTTGCGAGGCGGAACGTGTCGTCGCAGATTCCCAGGTGGCCGATGTGGTCGGACATGGTCAGTTTGCCTTTCATGTGGGTGAACGTGTGTCCCTTGGGCTACCCCTGCGGTGATGCAGCACCAGCTTTTCCCGTCCCCCGCGGCAGCTTAACGCACAGCCTCTGAGTCGGGCCGATCGGCCTGCGCGGTCATCGCCCGGGCGGTGACCGTCCGGTGCGAGAACCTGGCCCGCGCTGTACGCCGCAGCAGCAGGAGGCCGCCGAGGCCCAGCAACCCCAGGGTGCCTGGCTCGGGAATCGGCTCACCCACCCACACACCCCGTCCGGAGTCACCCACGTAGACCCGGCCGTACGTCTGCATGTCGCCGGCGATTACGGCCGCGTCCGCCAGGCCGACTTCGGGAATGCTGACCTTGTGCCACTCCTGCCCGAAATCATCCGACAGGAAGACGCCCAGCTCATCGTCGATGACGCCGTAGACGAAGACCGAGGGGTTGTCGCGTCCCGGTGCGCTGGCGCCGAAGCTGAAGGCGATGGAGCGCTCGACGTTGGCGAGCTGCGCGAAACTGTCGCCCGCGTCGCTGGATCGCCACAAGCCTTCGTAGCCCAAGCTGACCCACACCTCGCCCGTGATGCCCGGCGCGGCCTCGACCTGCTCCTGCCAGGTCCAGTCGACGTTGGGCAGCGTCGCACGGCCGGACCAGTTGGCACCGCGGTCGTCGCTGCGATAGAGGCGTCCGGCTTTGTAGATGTAGAAGCGATCGCCGTCGATGCGATCGGCGGCCAGGGGCTGATTGACCTTCCACTCGTGGTTCATCACGGCCGCGCCGGGCAACCCTTGAGCCTGCTGCCAGCTCTGGCCCTGGTCGTGGCTGAAGTAGACGGCCTGGTTGTGCGGCGCCCATACGATCGCGTCGCCGTCGGCGGAGATCGCCACGCGCCCGCCGCGCGAGTCGCTGTGCGGGAGATTGGGGAAAGCGGCCCAGGTCTGGCCGTTGTCATGGGAAATCATGCCGCCGCCTGTGTTGTTCCACCGGCGCTGGCCGACGCGGACGATCATGTCGGGATCCTGGCCGGCGTAGTCGAGGCTGGTGGTGTCCTGAAAGCTGCTGAAGCGGCGATCGGGGTAGGTGTCCAGCTCGGCGTGACGGAAGCCATCGACGTCGGCCAGGCCGCTGAACAGCGGGGCGCGGGCCGGGGGGCTGAGCAGGTCGAAGGTGACGGTTTCCTCGTGGCCGCGCTGATGGGTGGTCCAGACGGGGGTGTCGGCGGAGATGTCCTCGGTGCGCCAGATGCCGTACCAGTCGGTCATCCACACGCGGCCGGGCGCGTGCGGGTCGAAGGTGACGGAGGCGATGGACGAGCCGAACCATTGCTCGGGCCACCAGGGCACGTCGCCCTGCTGAACGATGTTGCTCTGGTTGATCTCTCGCCACTGCTGGCCGCGATCCGTTGACAGGTAAATGCTGTTGTTGAACCCGGACACGCGTTGTGCGGCGATGACGCGGTCGGGGTTGCTCGGATCGACGGTGATGGCGTTGAACTCGCCGCCCGCGGGAGAGATGTCGGTCCAGGTGGTGCCGTTGAGGCGGGCGACGCCGTCGGCGTGGGTGACGTAGAGGCTGCCGTCCTGGGCCAGTGCCGCACGCGAGGCGTTGGTGGGTGACCCGGCAAGCCTGGTCCATGAGGTGCCGGCGTCGGTGGAGCGGAAGACCCCTTCACCGACGACGCCGGCGTAGAGGGTCTGGGACAGGTCGCCCGGCGCGCCGCTGTCGGGGTCGATGAGGACGAAGCGGATGCCGGCGCCGTCGGCGCCGGCGGTGGGGAAGCTGTCGACGCGCTGCCAGGAGCCGGGCTCGGCGGCCGCAGGGGACCGCCAGAGGCCGTCGGATTGCGAGCCGAAGTAGACGACGTCGGCGTTGTTCGGGTCCACGGCGAGGCGTTCGCCCGTCCAGCGCCCGCCGGTGTTACCGGCAATGTCCAGGTTCAGCTCCGTGGCGGTCCACGACTGGCCGCCGTCCACCGACTTGAGCACGTCGGTGGGATGCTCGACGTCCGTCGGCTCGTACAGGTTCCAACTGACAAGCGTGCTCTTGGGATACGCCCCCGCCGCGGCGTAGACGACCTGCGGGTCGGTGGGATCCACGGCAAGGCTCTGGATGCCGCGGAAGTTGCGCATCGGCCGATCGAAGTGATCCATCAGCGGCCGCCAGCCCGGGTCACCGGGCCGGGGATCGAAGCGGTAGGCGCCGCCGACATCCGTACGAATGTAGATGGCGTCAGGGTCGCTCGGGTGAATCACCAGCCCGGTCACGTACCCCCCACCGCCGATGGCGACCGTCTCCCAGACGTACGGCGGCGGTTCGGCGCCGGCCGAGGCGGCGCCGAGGATGAACACGGAGGTCAATGCGGTCGTTCCGATGGCTCGGTTGATCATCTCATCGCTCCTTTTTCTGCTCCAACCTCATCTGCTTTGGCCAAGGCATGTCGGTTCAACAACACGCTGCTGTCTCACACACACATGTCACGTTACGTTTCCTCGCGCGCGGCCGCCTGGTCATGGGTGACACCGCTGCGGTGGGGCCGCGCCGCATCGTTCGCGTGCATGCGCGGTGACGCGCGAGCCGGCGCTGGATTGCAGGCCGACCCATTGATCGTCACCCGGACGGCGGACGACCAGCCCCTGCATCAAGGCCTCCTGGTATCGGCCCATGCTCTGTGGATCACCCGTCCCAGGGCCTTCGAGGATTGTGCGATGGGCCTGCTCGCTGTAGCGCTCAAAGTGGCTGATGAACGCGGCAGTGGTCTGTTCGATCTCCTCCCACGACAGGCCGACAAGCTCCCTGGCGGGTGGACATGCGGCATCGCATGAGAAGACGTAGGCGCGCACACCGGCCCGTCGGCCCGAAGGGGCCTCGATGGGCGGGTGGACGTCCGACCCGCCGGTGAACAGCTCGTCGCTTGCGAGATCGTAGAAATACACGGCGCCGACCGGGTCGGGCCGCTTGTCGCTCAGCGCCCACACCAGCGCGCCGGCCGCGACGCCCAGCGCGGCGATCGCTCCAAGTACGGCGAAGATCGGATTGTCATTGAGAGCCTGCTTGATGCTCATGGGCCAGGTCCTCCTGGGGTTTCGCACGTTGGTTGTGCTTCATGTCGATGGCATGCGTCCGGTCGTGATGAAGTAGATTCCCCCGACGCCAAGCCAGAAGAGCGCGCCAAGGAGCCCGGCGGCGATGACCCCGGCCATCATGGGCATCACCTGGTGGTAGGCCCGGGCGCCGCCGAGCCCGACGACGCCGGCCTTGACCATCCAGCCGAACAGGAACGAGAAACCGAGCGTGACGGTGCCCCAGTTGCCGAGCAGGATGAACATGGCCGGGTGGATCGACCACCACGGCCAACGCAGCCGCGCGGCGGCACAGAGCACGAACAGGCTGAGCCCCGCCCCGATCCAGCCCAACGACCATTGATCGACCCGCCATTGGCTTAGGCGCTGCAGATCCGTCTGCTGGAGCGAACTGACAAGCTGGTCGCGGGCGGCCAGCTCGCTGGCGGCCCGCGCGGCGTGATTCAGCGCCTCGTTCGACCGCCACTGCACGTCGTTGGACATATGGCCGAGGATGCCAAAGCGATACTGCACCGCCAGTGTGGCGACAAGCGCGATCACCAGGCCAGCCGTCGCAACGACGGCGATGGCGGGCGCCACCGCGGCGAGGCGCACGCCGTTACGCCTGGCGGCTTCCATCCCCATGACCGTGTAGGCCATCGGCGTCTCCCAGAGATCGGTGGCCAGGAGGATGCCGACGATCGTCAGCACGATGATGGCGGTGGGCCCGATCCCCTCCAGGCCAAACAACGCAGCCGCAACGCTCACGGGCACCAGCGTGTTCCCGAAGCGCAGCATGCCGGTCTCGCTCACCAGGCGAGCGTTGACCAGCCACAGCAGCAGGACCACCGCCACCGCGAGCCCGGCCAGCAGCGGCGACAGCCCCGCACCGACGAGGTGGTAGACCGACAGCGGCAACAGCACCAGCAGCAGGCGGAACGCCCAGACCGCGTCCCGCCCGACCTGGCGATGAACACTCGGCCAGACGGCTTCGTGTGCCACGCGGCCGTAATAGCGTCGGCCGGTGTAGAGCAGGGCGCCGCACATCCCGAGCATCGCCCCGAAGCTCATCAGGTGGTTGAACGGCGCGCGGGTGATTCCGTCACCGCCGCCCCCGGGTCTGATGCCGTAGGCAATCATCTGCGAGGCGAACAGCAGGTAGACGAAAGTTGTGATGCCGAATGTCAGCGAGATCGAGCGCGGAAGGAAGAAGGCGAAGGCGATCACGGTGGGGTAAATGGTCGGTTCGAACACGCCGGTGGAGGCCCATGTTCGTGCGGCATTGGGAAACAGCGTCCGCAGCGCGCTGAAATCAAACTCCAAAGGGACATGGGGCAAGCGGGGGAACCAGTCGTGCAGGCCGTTGACCAGATGCACGAACACGAGGGCGAATCCGCCCCAGAACATCGGGTGGTGCGCGATGCGCGGCAGGCTCTGCCCGGAATCGCGAGCACCGATCAACTCCGCGAAACGCACGAGCGGAAAGGCGAGACGCTCATGCTCGGACCATTGCTGGCGAACGATGATGGACAAGCAGATGGCCATGAGCATCATCAGCAACATCAGTCCGCCCCAGAGGCGCACGACGGGCCACCAGTCGCGCCAGGGCACCTCGGCGGGGCGGAGCGCTGCCGCTTCGGCCTGGCCGAAGAGGATGCCGGCCATCAGCTCATCGTCGTAGCGGCCGTCGTTGAGCAGCACGCCCGCGCCCGCGGGCGGCGGCAACAGCAGCGTCTCGAACTCCTCCTCGAGCCAGCGACGGCCGACGGCCAGCCGATCCGCGTCGTGTGGCTCGCGTCCGGCTGCGAACGCCTCGCGGGTGAGCGCCGCGTTGAGCAGCTTCGCCACCTCGAAGCGATCCTCGGGCGTGACGGCCCCGGCGTCCCGGTCCACGCTCCGCCAGGTCTGTCGCTCGTTGGCCGAGGCCAATCGCCAGAGGCGGCTGGCGGCATCGTCGCGATCTGGCGCGCGGCCGGCCGCGACAACCTGCCGCGCCAGGTCCCGCGGGCGCGCGACATGCCCCGGCGCGACGGCGCCGGCATGCCCGGGAACATAAGCGAGCGCCTGTGTGGCCTGCCAGGCCGGCTCCGTCTGCCCGGTATAGGCCGGCAGTGTCACCGCACTACCCAGGTATCGAAGGTAGCTGGCGCCCGTGTAGCCACAGACGCTCGCGCCCAGCGCGAGGATGACCGCGAGTTCACCGGGGCGGAGCCCCCGCCCAGGCAGCAGCCGCACCAGCAGCGGCTGGAGGCCCAGCGCCAGCACCACGATCGTGCCGAAGACGATCAGCGGCATCGCCCCGCCGATCATGCTCGGCAGCCCGGCGACGTGATGCGTGAAGTAGCCGAACCCACAGATCAACACGACGAGGGCGGCGCTGATGATGAGGGCACGAATGCTCATGGAGACCGCCGGCGCGTCAGCTTGCTCAACGACGACGGGTCAGGCCCTGCAAGCGTGCGACGGAGCCGCTTGTCCCTGACCTTCATGTCCAACATGCTGCCCGCCGGTGCCGCACGTGCAGGGAACGCGCACACAGCCCTCGCCGAACCCGGCGCCGCGCGCCGGAGGCCCGGAGCCGTCACAGGGCTCAATCGTCGTGGTCAAGCCACCACTCGTATCGCCCGCCCGCAAGCAGCAACTGCTGGAGATTGTTGGCCTCGACGTGGCCGTCCATGTAGGCCATGTTGGCGTTCTGGCGGTACTGCGTGTGCTGCGAGGGGTTCTCCGCGATCCGGCTGTTGATGCGGCCGCCGTGCCGGAAGCCGGGAATCACCCCGATGCTGCCCGTCTGCCCCCAGTCGAGATGGCCATCGGCGGTGCCCATGTAGCTCCACTTTGTCTCGTGAGACTCACCGAGCATGATCGTTTCCGACGGGCTCTCCGGCGCGTCCAGCCGATAGCCCCACTCGTCGAAGTCGCGCATCCAGCCGTTGATGTTCATCGAAAAGTCATCATCCGAGGGCGGCGACGTGGGGCAGTTGAAGACCGTGCTGCGGTCGAAGATCGGATCCCATGCCCCTTCATGGGGGTTGTTGGCGAACTCGATCGGCAGGTAGTAGGCGAGCCGGCTCTGCCACCACATGAACGTGTTCGGATTTTGCGCCCTGAGCTGAGGACGCCACGTGTCCAGGAACGTCGGCACCATGTGCCCGGCGTGGTCGTCGGCATACATTGTGTTGGACAATGCGAGTTGCCGGACACGGCTCTGGCACTCGATGGCCTGAGCCGTGCCCCGTGCGGCACTGAGCGCGGGAAGCAGAATGCTGATCAGCAGGGCGATGATGCTGATTACGACCAGCAGTTCGATGAGCGTGAATCCGTATCGCCGTGACATGGCCATCTCCTTCGGCAAAGCTCCCCTTCGCCAGCTTCGAAACAATCCCCCACCTCGCCTGTCAGCAGGGTGGGGGCGATGAACTTACGCGCTGCGTCGTCGGCGACGCAAGAGCATCAACCCGCCGACGCCCAGGATGGTCAGACTTGCCGGCTCAGGGACGCTGGCGGCCTGCCCGTCGCCGACGAGCAACTGCACGAACGGGGCCACGTCACCGGTGTCGAAAGCCCCGTCGTCGTTGATGTCGCCGGCGGCGATCATCGTCGCCTCGTCCACGCCGAACTGGCTCTGGTAGGCCGCCGCATCCGTCAACGCCAGCACGAACGGCGCCACGTCGCCGGTGTCCACCACGCCGTCAAAGTTCATGTCACCCACGAGCACCTCCACATCACCCACATACTCGACGGTCAGGTTGTCGAACAGCACGCGCGGATGGTGCGGCGTGCCCCGCGCCGCGAGGCCGATGTGCTCGAAGCCCCCGGTCACACGCTCCTCGCGGTCGTCGACGGCGCTGGTGATTAACTCGAGGCTGTCGCGATCCTCGCCCCACCAGTATTCGGTCACGACGTTGTCGTCTTCATCGAGGTAGAGGCTGAGTCGGGCCGACCGGGAGAGCGGAAAGTCTTCCAGGTCACTGTCCCAGCCGACCACGGGTGCGACGCGGCCGGGCGCTTCATCCCCGAGCTGCGTGTTGTTATGGAAGTGGATCGAGCCGACGATGTCGCCCTCGCCGTCCGGCCCCGGGGCGCTGTGGAAGAGGCCGCTGGTGCGGTCGCCCCCGTCCTCGACTTGACGAACCTGGTAGCCCGCCCAGTCGGCGGTGTCGCCGGTTTCCGGGGCGCGGTTCCACGGGGTGAAGCCGTCGCCGGTGATCGGGTCGCCGGCATAGAGGCCGAACATGACGTAGTGCGTCCGGGGTGTGTCGTCGGTGCGAGGGTTGTAGTCGACGGTGAGCTGGAGCTCGAAATCCCGGCTCAGCGCCAACGGCGTGTCCGTGAACTGCGCGCCAATGATGTGGATGGCGGTGTCGAACCAGGTATCCAGCCGGTTCTGCCCGCCGCGAATCTCCAGATCGCTTCTGACACTGTACCAGCTGGGCATGGCCGGGTCATCCCGGTCAACCCGGTTTCCGTCGGCGAAGTCTTCGTGGAAGACAATGCCGGGCGTGATGGACGCCAGGCTCACGGTCGCAAACGTAAGAATGACCGCTGATGTGACAAGTGCGCCTCTGATCATCCCAAGGCTCCTTTATTTCGAAGTGCGAAAACAGGACGGGGCAAACGCTTACCGCCACGCGGACGCCGATCACCTGCTGCGCCGCCGCCGGAGCATGAGCACCGTCGTGCCAAGGCCGATGAGCAGGGCGCTGCCGGGCTCGGGTATGTATTCGACGGTCATGTTGTCGAAAAGGACACGTGGGTGAGCGCCGTCGTGGCCGCGCGCCCCCAGCCCGATGTGCTGGAACCCGCCGATCACGCGGTCGGGGTCATCGTCCACGCCGGTGGCGAGCAACTGCAACGTGTCGCGGTCCTCGCCGGCCCAGTATTCGGTGACCACGTGCCCCTCGGCGTTGAGATAGAGCACCAGTCGCGCCGTTTCCACGCCGAAGTCCTCCAGATCACCGTCCCAGCCACGCACCGATGCGAGCTTGGCGGGCGTCTCGGCGATCAACTCGTTGTTATGAAAGTGGATCGAGCCAAGCCCGCCCTCGGGCGTGCTGCGGAAGACGCCGCTGGTTACCGTCTCGTCGCCGTCGACCCCCTGAATGATCTGGTAGCCCTCCCAGTCGGCGGTGTCGCCCGTTTCCGGATCGCGGTTCCATGGTGTAAAACCGTCGCCCGAAATCGGTTCGCCGGCATAGAGGCCGAAGATCACCAAGCTCGTCCGCAAGTTGTCGTCGGTTCTCGCGTTGTAGTCGAGGGTCAACTGCAGCGGAAAAGTTTCGCTCAGCGGCAGGGGCTCACTGACGGTGGCGCCGATGAGGTGCGTGCCAGTGTCAAACCAGGTGTCCAGCCGATTTTGGCCGCCGCGAATTTCCAGATCATCTCTGACGCTGTACCAGTTGGGCATGTTGGGATCGTCGCGCTCGATCCGATTCCCGTCAGCGAAGTCCTCGTGAAAGATCACGCCCGGGCTGATGTCCGCCGAGGCGCTGGCGGCGAGCGCCCCGGCCACGGCGACCGTCAAAAAGGTGTGTCGAAGCATTTCCATCCTCCTTATGAAGCGAAGGCGAGTTCCGAAAGCCGAACGCGGCAAAACGGAAGTCGCCGATATCAACGATGCCTGCAAACCTGGTTCTCAAAGTCTCCGAAACGCTACTGGTCCGCGCCGCGCGGGATGGGCAACCGGGTGATTCACCGACCGCAGGCGTCGACCGGGGCGGTCGATGCCCGCACGACAAGATCTTCCTGCAAATTCAGATGCTCATGCGCGGGCGCGACCTGGGCGCCCTCTTCCAGTTGGCGCAGAAGCATTTGTGCCGCAGCCTCACCCATTGCGTCGGCAGGCAGGTGCACGGTGGTCAGGGGAGGGGTCAGCTCGTCGACCGGAAAGACGTTGTTGAATGCAGCCAGACTGAAATCATCCGGAATCCGCCAGCCCCGCGCGTGGGCAATGCGCATCAGGCGAATCGCCTGAACATGGTCATAGGCGAGGATCGCCGTGGCCCCGCGCTCGATGGCCTGGGCCAGCCGCTGCTCGTCGGGAAGGTTCCGCTCGTCGTGGCCGGGCAATGGTTCGAGGCCGCGCTCGCGTAGTGCCTCGATGTAAGCGTTTTCGCGAATGGCGATGCTGCGGTGGGTCACGGGGCGATTGTGCTCGGGCAACCTGGAGGAGTTGACATACGCGATCCGCTGATGCCCCAGGTCAACCAGGTGGTCGATCACGAGCCGCGTGCCTTGGGCGTCGTCGACCTGAATGGAACTGCCGTTGAGGCCGACTTCGCCATTGATGCTCACGTAGAGTTGGCCGTGCTCCTCGACATGCCGCAGGTGGCTCGGGTCGAAAGCTCCGACAAGCACGGCCGCATCGACGCGCCACGGCGGCAGTTCGAACGGCTGGTGCGTCTTGCTGAAAAAGCTGGTGCAGACGTCGTAGCCGGCGTTGTTGAGGTGCGTGACGAGGCCGCGAACCGCCAATTCGTTGATGCCGGGGTTGGGGTTGCCCGGCGTCACGCCCAAAAGCGCGACCATGTTGGTTCGCTCGGCGCGAAGCGATCGGAGGACCGGGTTCGGCCGATACGCCAGCTTCTTCGCCGCGGCCATGATCCGCTGCCGGACCTCCGGCTTGACCGAGAACCCCTCGGTGCGATTGCTCAGCACCCGGCTGACGGTCGAGGTGTTGACGTTGGCTTCCCGGGCCACGTCGGACATCGAAGCCTTGGTCTTGCGCGTCGGGATGGGTTGGGATCTGCTCATCGGGCGGCAAGCCAACCAGGCAAAAGTGGACCACGCGGGCGTTTGCGTTTTCCAGGCCGTGCCCCGGCAGGGGGAACCAGCCTCGAAAACAATTTCTAAGCTCAGCCCAATATACCCGGTCGCGGACCCCAGTCAAGCAAAAAATCCCGGATCCCCGGGGCCGCCGGCCGAAGCCTCCGGCCGCCCCCCTCACGGCAGCCGGCGCCAGTACACCCCGGTGCCGGTCGTCCCCACCACCGCCCGATCGCCCGCAAACACGGCGTACGGCCGGGCCTTGTAAGGCAAGGACTGGCCGAGCGATTGCCAGTCCGCGCCCGCATTATCGCTGAAATAGACCCCTTCGCTCGTGCCCAGCAGGACCCGCCCCGGCTCCACCATGTCCGTCCGCACATGGAACGCGTCACCGCCCCAGACGCGTTGCCAACTGCGTCCCCCGTCGTCGCTGCGATACGCCCCATCACCACTGACGCCGAGGTAGAAGCGGCCGGGTTCGTGAAGGTCCGCACTGACGCTGAAGGGCGACCCGCGCAGATCGATCTCGGCTTCGCGCCAGCGATTCTGGTCCGAATCGAACCACATCACGCGCGTGTGATCCCGGCTGAAGGCCACCATCGACCCATCGGCTCCGATCTCCAACTCGCGGCCGCACGCCCAGATCTGGGTCCGGAAGAACGGCTCGCCGTCGGGCATGCCCTGGCCGATCCAGCTCCAGCTCGCCCCGCCGTCGCGGCTGCGGTAGACGCCACCGTCGCCGTCACCAACCTCGCCGCTGACTCCGAGGATCAGGTGGTCCGGATCGCCGGGATGCACGCTGATGCTGTTGCTGTGACGCTCCGCCATATCGGGCAGGCCCTGCCCGGCCACGGCCGACCAGCTCTCGCCGGCATCATCGCTGCGATACACGGCGTTGGCGTGCCAGCCGTGCGTCGCGGGTCCGGTGGCGTACAGGCGATGCGGCGCCTCGGGCGAAAGGGCCAGGTCTTTGACGTTGTTGGTCATGCCCTCGCGCTTGTGCGCCCAGTGCTGCCCGCCGTCGTCGGAGCGCAGGTAGGCGTTGTCCGCCATCCCCAGGTGCACGCGACGGGGATCATCCGGCGCCTGCAACAGCGTGTGAATTACCGTCGCCTCGATGCCATCGATGCTCAATCGCCAGGTGGCGCCGCCGTCCCCGGTGCGCCAGATGGCGTACCAATCGGTGATGAGCCACTGATCCGGCTCGTGTGGATTGACAATCACATTGCTGATCGCCTTGCCGAAGTGCACCCACCCCTGTTCCGGATCGACGTTGCCATACCACCACGGGTCGGGGATCACTTCGCGGCGTGGCAGGTGCTCCCATTCATCCGCGCCCGCCTCCAATCGGTACAGTTCCCCGGCTCCGGTCCCGACGAAGATGGCATCGGGCCCGACGCCGAAGGCGCGGCTGACATTTTCGGCAATCGAGCCCGAGCCGGTGCCATCGAGCGGCAGGCCCTGCATGAAATCGTCCCAGCTCTCCCCACCGTCGCGGCTCATGGCGATCCGCCCGTGGCTGAATCGTCCGAAAAGACGTTCCGCTGCGACGGGATCCTGCACCACCTCCTCCGGGGCCTGGTCGGCCAACGGCCTCCAGCTCAGCCCGGCGTCCTCGCTGACAAACCATCCACCGGCGAAGGATCGCTGCTCCTGTCCGCCGACCCAGCGCGTCGCCGCCTGAGCGCCAAGCCAGACACGATCCGGATCCTGCGCGTCGAAATGGATCGTGGTCGGCAGCAGGCCTTCGGGACCCACCTGCGCCCAACTCTGCCCGTTGTCCGTACTGCGATAAAGCGCGCCCGCCGCGCCGGCAAGGATTACATCCGGCTCATCGGGCTTGCGAACCAGCACCCGTCCTGCGGTCCGGAATGGGCCATTGCCGAAAAACACGGCCTCCTGGATCCGCTCCCACGTGCGCCCGCCGTTCTCGCTGCGGATCAGGCCCACCGGGGTCTCCCATTGCGTGCCGGTCGCGGCCAACAGATGGTCCGGGTCGCGCGGGTCCGCAATCAGGCCGCGCACCGAGTAGATGCCGTGGCGCACCGGAAGATCGCCGTGAAACATCTGCCGCCACGTTTGCCCGCCGTCCTCACTGCGGAAAGCCCCCGCCACGTCCACATAGCTGTAGAAGCGTTGCGGATCGCTTGTGGGCACGACGTTCTGCACGTATCCCCCGCCACCGATATGGCTGGATCGCCACGGGCCGTAGCGGCGATGCTCGGCCTCAGCGAAAGCGTCGTG
Source organism: Phycisphaeraceae bacterium (assembly GCA_007125385.1). Lineage (GTDB taxonomy): Bacteria > Planctomycetota > Phycisphaerae > Phycisphaerales > Phycisphaeraceae > SKPT01. The sequence goes on from SLDI01000620.1 coordinate 15,967, forward strand.
GGCGATCATGAGGAGCAACCCCGCCACCAGAGGGAGGAGACCATGAATAGGACGGTGCATGCCGAATCACTCCTGCTGAACACGGGAAGGCCGTGGCGGCCGCCTTCAAAAGAGCTTGCCCGGGTATTCCGGCTCCGTCTCGACAGGCGCCACCTCGCCCGCGTCGAATCGGTAGATCAGGCCGTCACCGGGCTTGTGGGCGGTGTACCAGGTGGCGTCGGGGATGTTGGCGCTGTCGCCGGCGCCCGCGGGCGTGAGCGCTCCCAGGCTGCCGGTTGGGTCGATCTTGAGTGGCCCGATCGTCAGCGGCGACATCATGCAGTGCCTCATGGTCAGCGGAGGCGCCGGTTTAGCAATTGATTTCTTTATACCCGCTCCCGTGGTCCGAGGCAATGGGGCAAAGGCCGCTTCGTCAGCCGATTGCCGAGAAAACGGCACCGGCTTTGCGAGCCAAGGCCCACCCCCTCCGCAGGACCGGGGGGCTTAGAAATCATTTGTTCCCCCTGGTGGCCTGCACTATATTGGCCCCTGGAGGCCGGCGCCGGTGTCAGCGCCGCGGACCCAGGAGTCCTCGCCACATGACCGTGTGGGTGGTCAGTCAGTGCACCTTGCCGCACGCCCCCCTGGACGTGTCGCTGGCCCGCTTTGCCGAAATGGCCTTTGCCCGCGTCGAAACATTCTGCGACTGGACGGCTTCGCGGCTGGATCCCGCCGCCCCCGCCTCGGGCTACCGCGACGCCGCGGCGGCCCACGGCCTGGCGTGGCACGCGCTGCACCTGCCCGCACTGACCGGCGAGCCGGCCAACCCCGACGCCGGGCTTGACCAGGCGCTGGAGGCAATCGCCTTCGCCCAGGCGCTGGGCATGCAGCAGGTCTACCTGCGCAGCCGGTGCCGGGCGCGTCTGCTGCCGGAGGCCCGCCCGACGGAGGCTGCTGCCGACGCGCCGGGCCCGGTTCCGGCGGGTCCGCGATAGGAGAACGTCATGCCGCAACCGCTCCGCGTGGCACTGGTTGGCTTGGGCTTCGGGGCCGAGTTCATCCCGATCTACCAGGCGCATCCCGATGCCGAGATCGCCGCGATCTGCCAGCGCACGCAGGCGAAGCTCGACGCCGTCGGCAATCGCTTCGGCATTGCGCGGCGGTACACCCGCTTCGAAGACGTGCTGGCCGACCCGGATGTCGATTTCGTGCACATCAACACGCCGATCCCGGATCACGCACCCCAGTCGATCGCGGCGCTGAAGGCGGGCAAGCACGTGATGTGCACCGTGCCGATGGCGACGACCGTCGAGGAGTGTCGGCAGATCGTCGAGCTGGTGCGGGACACCGGCTTGACGTACATGATGGCCGAGACCGTCGTCTACAGCCGCGAGTTCCTCTTCGTCAAGGAGCTTTACGAGCGGGGTGAGCTTGGCAAAATCCAGTACATGCAGGCGTCGCATCCGCAGGACATGGATGGCTGGCCCGCGTACTGGCGGCGGATGATTCCGATGCACTACGCCACGCACGTCGTCAGCCCGGTGCTGGGGCTGGTCGATGGGCTGGCGGAGCGAGTCAGTTGCTTCGGCTCGGGGCGGGTCAACCCGGCCATCGAGCGCGAATCGGGCAACGCCTTCGCCGTCGAGACATGCCATCTGACGATTCAGGACTCGGACGTCGTGGCGCACATCTGGCGTTTTCTGTGGGACACCGCCCGGCAGTATCGCGAGAGCTTCGACGTCTACGGCAGCGACAAGAGCTTCGAGTGGCCGCTGATCGAAGGTGAGCAGCCGGTGCTGCACACCGCCAAGCGGCCGGAGCCGGAGATCCCGCAGCGCGTGAGCGTGCCGGATTACGCCCATCGCCTGCCCGAGCCGATCCAGCGCTTCACGCAGGCGGTCGCCGACGAGGCCCACCTGTCATTCATCCAGGGAGGCGGGCATGGCGGGTCGCATCCGCACCTGGTGCATGAGTTCGTGTCGGCGCTGAAGCAGGGTCGCGAGCCTTTTCCCAATGCGGTGCAGGCCGCGAATTGGACGAGCGTCGGGCTGTGCGCCCACGAATCGGCGCTCAAGGGCGGGCAGAGCGTGGCCGTGCCCGACTTCGCGCGCCTGGCGGCGACGTCGCCGCCGAGACGCTGACCTCCTGCGCAGAACGCAAGCCAGAGGCGATTGCATATGACAACTGAACAGGCAGTGCGGACAACTGTGGCGTTTCTCGGTCTGGGGCAGATGGGTGGGCCGATGGCCGGCCATTTGTGCGAGGCGGGCTATAGGGTGCATGGCTA
>SLDI01000254.1:0-5550 GCA_007125385.1 Phycisphaeraceae bacterium
CATGGCCGCCGACGCCATCGACGCCGGCGCCGCCGCCGCCGCCCTGGACAGCCTCGTCAAGCTCACCGGCAGGTGACGCCGGCCCCGGGCCGGGCGCCGCCGCTGGATCGCCCCCGCCGCCGCGGTATCATGTTGGCGGATGTCATTTCCGGTTCCGGCAACCAACAGAGAAAGGTGCACGCCATGGCACGACTCACCGCGCTGCTGCTGACGCTCGGCCTGCTCGCCGGGTGCACGACCCTCGGGCCCGACGAGCACATCACCCACACCGCCGACGACGTGCCCTGGACCGCCGGCCCCGCTTCGCTCGAGCCCGGCGCCGAGATGGCCATCCTCGAAGGCGACCCGGCCGAGCGCGGCGTCTTCACCATGCGCCTGCGACTGCCCGACGGCTTCGTCATCAACCCCCACACCCACCCCCGCCACGAACGCGTCACCGTCCTCAGCGGCACCTTCAACCTCGGCCACGGCGACACCGTCGAGCCCGACACCGCCATGGCCCTGGAGCCCGGCAGCTACACCACCATGCCCCCCGGCATGCAGCACTGGGCCATCGCCGACGGCGAAACCGTCATCCAGCTCACCAGCGTCGGGCCCTGGGAGATCCACTACATCAACCCCGACGACGACCCACGCCAATGACCGCGCGGCATCAACGCATGAGCCCCGGAGGGGCGGCCGGGCTGTAGCCACGGGTGCAGCGAAGCCGAACCCGTGGCTACTTGCCCCGCCTCCCGCCGGCGGCACGCCCGCTCACCCGCCCAGGGCCTGGCGAATCCCCGCCGCCAGCTTCTCCGCGTCCGCCTCGTCCAGCTCGCCCGCCGGCCAGCCGATCTGCAAGCCCCGGCCCGGGTCGTCCGCCGGCTTGGGGATCAGGTGAAAGTGCACGTGCTGCACCAACTGCCCCGCCTCCGCCCCGTTGTTCTGGAGCACGTTGTACGCCCACGCCTGGCCCGCCCCCAGCGCCGGGCCCAGCGCCCGCGCCACCCGCGCCGCCACCGCCATGCACGCCGCCGCCAGCTCCTCGGGCATCTGCTCCAGGCGCGCGTAATGCGCCCGCGGCACCACCAGCACGTGCCCGCGCGACACCGGCCCGACGTCCAGGAACGCCACCACCTGCCCATCCTCGTGCACCCGGTATGCCGGAACCTCGCCGCCGGCGATGCGGCAGAAGATGCAGCCCGGGTCGTGCGGCGTCGCGGTGCTCATGGCCGATCCCTCATGCTCCATTGCAGCGCGCTATCGCGGCGGTTGGCGGACGGTCTTGGCCCCGCGCTCGTCCAGCGGGATCATCCGCACGCGCATCCGGAGCCCGCCCTCCCCGTCGCTCACCAGCTCGCGCTGGAAGATCGCCAGCACGCGGCGGGACTCGGCGATGCCCAGGTGCGGGTCGACCTCGAAGCCCGTGGTGCCCGTCACGCCGTAGCGCCGCTCCATCGCCTCCTCGCCCCAGTAGCCGCGGATGAGGATGTAGGCCGCGTAGGTGTCGCTGCGCGTGGTCGTGACCTGGCTGATCCACCGGCCGAGCAGGGTCTCCTCGTTGCGGTCGTTCTCCACGTTGCTGTTGGCGAAGTGGCCGGGGCGCACGGGCACGCCGCCGATGTTTTGCCCGTTGAAGCTGAAGCCGGTCAGATTATCCGTCGTCAGCAGGTCCGCCAGGAGCCAGTAGAGCTCGGCCGTGGTCGCGAAGCCGGGCTGGAAGCGGGCGTAGGGCTCGTAGTCCTCCCATTCGCTGGGATCGCTATCGACCTCGCCTGTTGCCAGCAGCGCCGCGCGGCGGGCCCGCAGCCTCACGAACATGTCACCTGTTACCGGCTCGCCAGCGTACGTCTCCGTTAACTCGCCCGGCACGATCTCCGGCCAGTCTTCGGGGTCGTCGATATCCGGCCCGCCGCGGTAGAGGACGATGCGGCGGGCGATCTCGCGGCGCAGGGCGGGGTCGCCGATCGGCAGCGAGTCCTCGATCACCTTCGCCGGGGCGGTGTTGATGTTGATCCGGCCGGGGATGATGTGCGTGCGATCGTCGCGGTCGTCGGCGGTGTAGGTCGTGAACTGGTCCAGCAGCAGCACGCTGTGGGGGATGATGTAGGCGTCGACGTCGTGGAACCCGAGCGACCCGTCGGGGGAGACAAAGGTGTTCTCGTCGTAGATCGTGCCCACGCCGCGCAGGATCGGATCGCCGCTGCCGTTGGCCAGGAACACCGGGTCGTAGCCGAGCATCAGCAGGCGCACGCCGAACTCCGGGTTGCCCATGCGGTCGCCGCCGTAGTTCGTGGTCTCCGGCCGATTCGGGGTCGCGCCCGGCAACTCGTAGTTCTCCTGGAACCGTTCGCGCACGAAGCGCCAGGCGTCGGCGAGCATGTTGGCCGTGATGTCGTCGTCGTCATCGTCCCACTGCTCGAACGGCAGCGGCGCCAGGATCGAGACGTGCAGCAGCTCGCCGGGGTGGTCGAAGTCGCCGTTGCCGGGCCGGGTGATGAGCTCGTTTTCGCCGGGATCCGGGACCTCGGGCGGGTCAGGTACGTTCGACTTGCCCTGAGCCAAATTGTGAACGCTCGTGTCGTAAACGTCCTCAGGTTCTGGGCCGAAGGCGGGCTGAGGCGGATCGCCCGTTTCGTGGTACAAGTTGTTTTCACGCGTCGCAATTGCGAACCGCTGCCACGGTCCTAGCAGGGCGTAGGTTCCCCCGGTCCAACCCTTGACGCTCTCCTGCCAGTAGCCTGCGCGGGCATCACGTGGGCGGTTGATGTCGTCCGGATCGTCGACATCGTAATCGTCGTACATGAAGAACTGATCCCAATGATCCGGCAGGGTGACGGCGGCGGCGCGGCTGAACGGCCAGGCCAGCACGTGGTCGGACATGTTGTCGCCCTCGTGCTCCTCGCGCACTTCCCGCATCGCCCGCAGCTCGACGCGGAAGTAGCGCCGGTTCTCCTGAGGCTGGGCGCCGGCCCAATCGGTGTCCGGCCAGTCGCCCCAGCCGCCGGTGGCGATGTCGCTCCAATTCCTCCAGGCACTTGGCCAGGTGCTTGGGCGCGGCACGTCGTCGTCCGGCGCCCAGTCGTTGTAATCGCTGTCCTCCGGCTCGTCGCCGGGGTCGGGCACGCGGATGATCACGGTGGCGTTGTCCAACGCGCCGCCGAAGTGCTCTGGATCATTCCATTCGTCGCCATCACTTCCGTCACGCCTGGGGCGGCGGTAGATCACGAGCGTGTCGTTGGGGCCCAGGTCGCCGTTCCATCCCGCCGGCGCGTTGGTGTAGAAGTGGTCGTCGCCCAGGCTGGCCGAACCTGCCGTCTGTTCCTGAAGGTGCCGGGCGTAGCGTGCAAGCGTCACGATCTCGCCCAGCGCCACGCCTTCGCCCGGCTGCCCGGGCGTCCAGTTCAGGTCCTCGCCGCCGACGGTCTCGAACGCGCCGCCGGAGCGGCGCAGGTCCGGCTCAGGCACGAAGAACAGGAAGACGTTGCGCACGGACACGCCGCGGCCCCGGTAGGGGTTGCGGATCTCGATCGCGTAGCCGGCCCGGTCATCCTCCGGATCCGCGGTCCACTCGATGACCCAGGGTTGGGTGTCCGGGTCATCCGGCTCCTGCGGCCCGCCGAGCGGCTCGTACCACCGCTGGGCGTACACCTCGCTGATCACCGGCAGGGGGTGGTGGCCGTAGTACTCGGGGATGTCGTCGCTGACCTCGCGCTCGTTGAGCCAGTGCAGCAGGTGCAGGTCCAGGGCGGTGTGCTGCGGGTCGGCGAGGGTCTGGTCGTAGGTGTGGCGCACGTCGAACCAGCGCAGGCGGTTGTCGTCGGGGTTGGAGCGGTAGCCCTGGGCGTTGAGCGCCATTTGCAGGGCGAACGCGGCGACCTCCTGATCCTCCAGCGGGTCGTACCCGCCGGGCAGATAGGCCGCGGCCTGGGCGGCGAACGGCTCGGGCTCGGTGTCGCGGCTGACGATGTCGGGGCGGTAGACATTCCACAGCGTGTTGGCCAGGGCGACGAAGCCGGTCTCGCCGTCGTCATGGACGACGCTGTTCAGGTCGCGGCGGAGCGCCTGCCCGGCGCGGAATTGGCCGGGCATGCCGTGGCGGTCCGCATCGGGCAGGGCGGTGCCCGAAGGCGTGGGCCTGAGATCGTTCAGGTTGCCCGCCCACGGCCCGGTCAGCAGCGGCAGGGCGAAGTCCAGCGAGCCGCTGCGCGTCGTCAGGTGCTTGCGCGGCTCGAACAGGGGCAGGTGGTCGGCCGGGTCGCCCGAGTCGTGGAAGCCGAAGTACGCCCGCAGGGTCCGGTCGTAGCCGTCCTTCTCGTCGTCCGTGGCGAGCCAGGCGTCGGGGTAGGCGTGGGCGAATTCGACCTGCCACGGCCCGTCCGGCGCCAGGTTCGGGAACAGCAGCGGGCGGTTCGGCTCGTTCGAGGCGTCGACGTTGATCGTGTCCTCGTCCTCCGGGTCGCCATCGTCGGGGTCGAAGTAAATGATGCCGCGCAGCAGATGCGGCATGCCGCGGTCGTGCGTGAACAGCGCCGGCGGATCGTCGGTCGGCTCGTTCAGCCCCTCGCGGTAACGCAGGGCGTATTCGTTGGCGATGCCGTAGCGGCCACGGAGCCGGTGGCCGTGATCTTCCCAATAGTCTTCGCGGGTGACGTACGGTGTCGGCAGTGTCGTACCGGTACCGTGCCGGTAGTTGAGCATCGTCCGCAACTCGTCGTGCAGTGGGTGGCCGGAGAAACCCGAGCCGTCGGTCATTGCCAGGCTGCGGAAGAAGCGGCCGACGTCCAGTTCCGTGGGGCGATCCCAGCGCGGGGCGCGAACGTCCTGACTGGTCATCTCCCCGTCCTCACCCACCATGCTCGAAGCCGTATTCACATTGATCTTCGCGGACAGGTCGATGAGTCGCACGGCCATGACGTAGTGGATGCCGCCGACCTCCATGGCGGGGGTCCAGGTCCAGCGGCTGTCGGGCACGCCGTCGCCGGCGGCGTCGACGAGCTGGAGGTAGCCGACCGTGTCGTTGAAGATGTTGATCCGCTGCCAGAAGGCGGAATTTTCCTCCGACGCGAGGTTGTCGGTGGGCCGCAGCTCCGGCAGGCCGTCGTTGCCGGTCGCACCTTCAAAGGTGTTACTGGCCCGGTCGAAGTGCAGGTAGTGGCCCGTGAGGTTGGTGATCTGCGGCCAGACGGCGAAGTTGTCCGGGTCCAGGTCGTCGGGGTCGATCGGGTCGGGGAACAGGGGCATGGGCGAGGCCAGGTGGATGTTGTCCCGGTAGCGCCCGACGAGGCCGGTGAGGGGGTTGTCGTCGTCGTAGGGGTTGTCGGCTTGCCACACGCCGTCGGGGTGGGTCCAGGCCAGGTCGGTGAGGCTGAAGGCTCCGTTGCCGGGGTCGAGCAGGTTGCGTTCCAGCCGGGCGGCGATCAGCTCCAGGACGTCCTGCTGGACGCGGTCGATGTGGCTGATCTGCTCATGCTCGTGCAGCGGCAGGCGCTGGCTGCGGGCCAGTTGCAGGTAGGTCGCCCCGATGAGCACCATCAGCGTCAGGCTGACGATGATCAGGATGATCGCCGA
>SLDI01000336.1:0-5544 GCA_007125385.1 Phycisphaeraceae bacterium
CCCTGCGCCCTGGCCGACGCGCCTGGCAGCTCGGCCCCGCCGCCGCCCGCGAGCCAGCCCTGGGCCGCACGCTCGCCAACCGCCTCGTCAGCTCGATCGCCGGGCAGCGCCTCTTCGTCGACATCCCCGAGGCCAACCCCCACGCCGTGGCCTGGGCCGATGAATTGAACCTCAACGTCCAGCGGCCCTTTCTGCGCATGTGCCGGGGGCAACCCCTCACCGACAACCCGACCCACCTCTGGGCCAGCTCAGGCCCGGAAAAGGGCTGAAGCGAAACGCAGCGCCCGACCCGGTGCGCCTTTATTGGCCATTGATACGGCTTACACATAAATTGCAGGCGTCGGGGCCAGGGTGCGCCGCGAGGCATTGATGTAGGGTGGGTAGAGCGGAGCGAAACCCACCACGAACGTCGTAGATCCTCGACAATCCCGGTGGGTTTCGCTCCGCTCTACCCACCCTACATTCACGCCTGCGACTTAAGTGCGATGCGTATGAATGGTTGACTTTACCCGGATGGGACGTACTCAGGGTGCCACGGCTTGACCGCGAAGCGGCAAGCCGTGCGATCGTCGGCAAACGCACGGCTTGCCCTTCGGGACAAGCCGTGGCACTCCACGACTTGGGGTTCATGCAACCATTGAAGGATCAATAACGCGTTCATAGCGGCTGCCACGGACAAAGGGTGCCACACCAGCATCCCGAAGGGTGCTGTGTGCTGCGTTAATCCACGGTTGATCGCACACAGCATCCTTCGGCGTGCTATGTGGCACCCGCCAGAGGCCTTTTCACACACGTTCTCAGGTTGAATGCAGGGTGGGTAAGGGCGAAGCGAATCACGCTCCCCACCGCAGCGTCTCCGGCCAGCTCTGCAGAAGCTGCATGTAGTTGTCCCGCTTGTACACCTGCGGGTCGGGACAGCGTGACAGGCTCATGCTGCCGCGCATCTGCTCGAGCGACTCGTACTCGTTCTCCTGCAGCCAGGTCGCCAGCTCGCCGAGCATCTGCGCGACGTGGTCGGGCCCGCACGCCAGCAGCGTGGTGACGAGCTGCACGGCGTCGGCGCCCGCCATCGTTGCCTTGACCACGTCGCGGGCCGTGCGCACCCCGCCGGTGACCGCCATCGACCCGCCCACCTGGTCGTACAGCACCCCCACCCAGTGCAGGCGCAGCGTCAGCTCCGTGGGGTCGGCGACGTGCTCTCGCTTGATCTCGAGCTGCTCGGGGTCGATTTCCGGCTGGTACAGGCGATTGAACAGCACCAGCCCGGCTGCGCCCGCGTCGATCAGCGCCTTGGCCAGGTGGGGCAGCGAGCTGTAGAAGGGGCTGAGCTTGAGCACCACGGGGATCTGCACCCGCCGGGTGATCTCCTTGACGAGCTGGATGGTTTCGTTCTCGATCTGCGCCGCCGAGCGATGCACGCTCGTGGCGGCGTTGAAGAGGTTCAGCTCCAGGCCGGCCGCGCCGGCGCTTTCGATGAGGCGGGCGTGGTCGATCCACCCGCCCCGCGTCGTGCCGTTGAGCGAGCCGAACACTGGGATGTCCACCGCCTCGCTCGCCGCCATCAGGTGCGCCAGGTAGCGTTCCGAGCCCAGCGACAGGCCCGCCGGCTCGGCGAGGAAGCTCGTGGCCTCGCCGATCGCCTCCGACGGATACTCCATCGCGTGCATCGTGGCGATCTGCTCCTGGACGAGCTGCTCCTCGAACAGCGAAGGCAGCACCAGCGCCGACGCCCCGGCGTCCTCGAGGCGACGGACCATGTCCAGGCTCGCCGTCAGCGGCGACGCCCCGACGATCAACGGATTGGCCAGACGATAACCGGCGAAAGTCGACTCGAGGTTCATCACGCGCTCCCACTTGGGGTGGCGGCATCTTTGGCCTGGCCATCGCCGGCCTGGCCGTTCTCGTTGCCGGATATCGCGATGTGGGCGACCTGCTCGTACAGCCGGCGACGCCGCGCCGCGGCCAGCTCCGCCTGTTGCGTCAGCTTGCGGTAGCGCTCCGGATCCACGCGCTCCACCATGCGGAAGCGCGTCTCCTCGCGCATGTAGGCGTCCACCGCGATCTTCGGCGGCTTGCTGTCGAGCATCAGCGGCGGCTCGCCCGCCTCGATGCGTCGCGGGTCGAAGCGGTACAGCGGCCACACGCCCGAGTCGACCGCGCGCGTCTGCTGATCCAGCCCGTGCGCCAGGTCGTAGCCGTGCGCGATGCAGTGGCTGTAGGCGATGATCAGCGACGGCCCGGGGTACGCCTCCGCCTCGAGCATTGCCTTGACGGCGTGGTTGTCGTTGGCGCCGAAGGCCACGCTCGCGACATAGACGTGCCCGTAGCTCATGGCCATCAGGCCCAGGTCCTTCTTGCCGGTCATCTTGCCGGCGGTGGCGAACTTGGCGCTGGCCGCCAGCGGCGTGGCCTTGGACTGCTGGCCGCCGGTGTTGGAGTAGACCTCCGTGTCCAGCACGAGCACGTTGACGTCGCGCTGCTGCGAGAGCACGTGGTCCAGCCCGCCGTAGCCGATGTCGTACGCCCACCCGTCGCCGCCGACGAGCCAGATGCTGCGTGGCAGCAGGTGCTCGGCCAGCTCGCTCAGGGCCGCGGCCTCGGGCTTGTCGATGCGTGCGAGCTGCTGCTTCAGGGCCGCGATGCGCGCCCGCCGCTCGGTCGCGTCGCGCACCGGGTCGAACCCGGCGTCCACCAGGGCCGCGACCAGCTCGCCATCGAGCTCGCCCGCCAGTTGATTCAGCAGCGCCGCGGCGCGATGCGCGAGGTAGTCCGAGCCCAGCCGCATGCCGAAGCCGAACTCCGCGTTGTTCTCAAAGAGCGAGTTGCTCCAGCTCGGGCCGTGGCCGTCGGCGTTGGTGCAGTAGGGCGTGGTGGGCAGGTTGCCGCCATAGATCGACGAGCATCCGGTGGCGTTGGCGATGATCGCCCGGTCGCCGAAGAGCTGCGTCATGAGCTTGATGTAGGGCGTCTCGCCGCAGCCGCTGCACGCGCCGGAGTACTCCATCAAAGGCAGCATGAGCTGCGAGCCCTTGGCGTCGATGCGCTTGATGCGGTGGCGATCCAGCTCGGGCAGGGCGCGGAAGGCGTCGAACCGCTCGCGCTCGAGCTCGACATGCTCCAGCCGCGGCTCCATGTCGATCGCCTTGTGCCGCGGGTTGCTCTTGTCCTTGGCCGGGCACACGTTCACGCAGAGCTGGCAGCCCGTGCAGTCGTCCGGCGCCACCTGCACCGTGTACTTGAGCCCGCGCAGGTCCGGGGCCTTGTAGTCCACCGCCTTGAAGCTCGCCGGCGCGTCGGCGAGCGCGCTCTCCTCGAACACGCTCGTGCGGATCGCCGCGTGCGGGCAAACCAGCGCGCACTTGTTGCACTGGATGCACAGCTTCTCGTCCCAAATCGGGATTTCCTGGGCGATGCCGCGCCGCTCCCACTGCGTCGTGCCCGTCGGCCAGGTGCCGTCGACGGGGAAGGCGGACACCGGCAGCGCGTCGCCGTGGCCCGCCATGATCGCCTGCGTCAGCTTCTGCACGAAATCGGGCGCCGCCGCCGGGACGAACGGCTGGCGCTCCAGCTCGCCGTCCGCCTGCTCGGGCACCGTCACCTCGTGCAGGTGCGCCAGCGCGCCGTCCACGGCCGCGTAGTTGCGCCGCACCAGCTCCTGGCCCTTCTTGCCATAGGTCTTGTTGATCGCCGTCTTGATGTACCCGATCGCCTCGTCCACCGGCAGCACGCCGCTGATCGCGAAGAAGCACGTCTGCATCACCGTGTTGATCCGCCGGCCCATGCCCGCTTCGCCGGCGACGCTGTACGCGTCGATCACGTAGAAGCGCAGCGCCTTGTCGATGATCTGCGCCTGCATCTGGCGCGGCAGGTGATCCCACACCTCCTCCGGCCCATAAGGCGCGTTAAGCAGAAACACCGCCCCGGGGCGCGCGTACTTCAGCACGTCCTCCTTCTCGACGAACTGGAACTGGTGGCAGCCGACGAAGTCCGCCTCCTCGATGAGGTACGGCGCGCGGATGGGCCCCGGCCCGAAGCGGAGGTGCGAAACCGTCATCGCACCCGACTTCTTCGAGTCGTACACGAAGTAGCCCTGCACGTCCTGGTCGGTGTTCTCGCCGATGATCTTGATCGAGTTCTTGTTCGCCCCGACCGTGCCGTCGGCGCCGAGGCCGATGAACACCGCCTGCTGAATCCCGCTCGTGTCCAACTGGAACGACGGGTCGACCGCCAGCGACAGGTTCGTCACGTCGTCGCGAATGCCGACGGTGAAGCGCGAGCGCGGCTTGTCCGCGGCCAGCTCGTCGAACACCGCCTTGACCATCGCAGGCGTGAACTCCTTGCTCGAGAGCCCATAGCGTCCGCCGACGATCGCCGGCAGCGGCCCCGCGAACACGTCCGTCTCCATCGCCTCGACCAGGGCGGTCGTCACGTCCTGGCGCAGCGGCTCGCCTACGGCGCCCGGCTCCTTGGTGCGATCCAGCACCGCGATCGACTCGACCGACTCGGGCAGGGCCGCGACCAGCGCCGCGACGTCGAACGGCCGATACAGCCGCACCTTGAGCATCCCGACGCGCTCGCCCGCGTCGTTCAGGTGCCGCACGGTCTCGCCGATCGTCGCGCACGCCGAGCCCATCGCCACCACCACCCGCGTCGCCTCCGGGTCGCCGACATACTCGAAGTTGCGGTACTGCCGACCCGTCAGCGCCGCGAAGCGGTCCATCGTCGCCTGCATGATGCCCGGGCAGGCGTCGTAGAAGGGATTCGCGGCCTCGCGGCACTGGAAGTAGACGTCCGGGTTCTGGGCCGTGCCGCGGATGCGCGGCTCGTCGGGTGTCAGCGCCCGCTCGCGATGCGCCTCGATGAGCGGCTCGTCGAGCATCGCCCGCAGCGTCTGGTCGTCCAGCCGGCGGAACCGATTGACCTCGTGCGAGGTGCGGAAGCCGTCGAAGAAGTGCATCACCGGCAGGCGTGAGGCGAGCGTCGCGGCCTGGGCGATGATCGCCATGTCGTGCGCTTCCTGCACGGACTCGGACGCGAGCATCGCCACGCCGGTCTGTCGGCAGGCCATCACGTCGCTGTGGTCGCCGAAGATCGACAGCGCGTGCGTCGCCAAGCTGCGTGCGGCGACGTGGAAGGCGAAGGGGGTCAGCTCGCCGGCGATCTTGTAGAGGTTGGGGATCATCAGCAGCAGGCCCTGCGACGCGGTGAACGTCGTGGCGAGCGCCCCGGTCTGCAACGCCCCGTGGACCGAGGCGATGGCCCCGGCCTCCGACTGAAGCTCGACGACGTCAGGCACCTGGCCCCAGAGATTGACCCGCCCCCGCGCCGCCCACTCGTCGACCGACTCGCCCATCGGCGAAGCCGGGGTGATCGGGTAGATCGCGATCACCTCATTGACACGGTGGGCGACATCGGCGACGGCCTCGTTGGCGTCGGCGATCATCCAGTCCTGGGCCTTCATCACGCGCTCCTTCCGAGCCAGGCGCTTGCCAGCCGAGCCGCAACGCCTCCGGGCGCCGCGCCCCCCGGCCCCGCCACCCCCCG
>SLDI01000174.1:0-5537 GCA_007125385.1 Phycisphaeraceae bacterium
GATCACCTGCGGCGGTGGCCAATCCAGGTGCTCGATCGCCATGCGTGTGAGGATGTCGACGGGGTTGGATACGACGTGGATGATCGCGTCGCGCTTGAGGTTGGCGCTCTTGAGATCATCGAGGATGGCCTTGAAGATCGACACGTTGCGGTTGATGAGATCCAGCCGCGACTCGTCCGGCTTGCGCCGCGACCCGGCGGTAATCACCACCACGTCCGCGTCCGCGGCGTCGGCCGTCGGGCCCGCCGCGATGCGCTGATCGCCCGCCAGCGAGCTGCCCTGCATCAGGTCCAGCGCCTCGCCCGCCGCCAACTCCTCGTTGACGTCAACAATCAGAATCTCGCGGACAATACCCGCACACTGCAACGCGAAAGCCGCATTCGATCCAACGCGGCCTCCACCTCCGATAATGGCAACTTTTATGCTCATGGGTGGTCAGGGGTTAGGGGTCCGAGCGCAGGGGGCAAACGTCAGAGGGCTGAGGCCAAAGGGCAGGGGGCAAAGGGCAGAGGGCAGGGGGCAGTGGTCGGGGATCCGTATCCGCCCCCCCTCCCTCCGGGAGGGGCCGGGGGAGGGTGCTTCCGAGCCACCTTGCATCACCGACACGTTCGTTGGTCCTGTCGTCAAGGTGCATCATCATGCATCCGCGCGTTCTCTTTCCGCTTGGGTGCCACACAGCATCCCAAAGGGTGCTGTGTGCCGTCGCGTCCGCAGGTGGGTGCCACGGCTTGTCCCGAAGGGCAAGCCGTGTTCCCTCGGCTAACCACACGGCTTGCCGCTGCGCAAACAAGCCGTGGCACCCCGCCCTCCGGGTTTCGCTGCATCGAGCGTCGATTGCGTGCATCGTGGTTTCACCGCGTCGCCATGATCTGGTCCGTAATAAGCTGCACCAGCTGCTCAAACGCCTCGTCGTCCGCGTCCGCCGCCGCCTGACCGCCGCCCACGCTGTGACGCTGCGCCGCCCCCGTCGCCACCCCCGACGCGTCACACCCGCACGACGCCGAACTCGGCCGCACGTCGAACGGCGCGAGAAACGGCTGGTTCTCCGTCCCCACGCAACCGTCCGCCGCGCACGCCAGGCGCGCATCCTCAAAGCCGAACTTCTGCTTGACCTTCAGGAGCTCCACCATCTGCTGCGCGTTGAGCACGTTCACGTTGCCAAGCTGACGCGCCAGCAGCAACTGCCGGCAGTAGTTGTCCAGGATCTCCAGCCGATAGTACGTGTCGATGATGTCCGGCGAAAACGTCACCGACCCATGATTGCCCATCAGAATCGTGTTCGTCTCCGGCCCGATCAACGGCAGAATGCTCTCGCTCAGCTTGGGCGTGCCCGGCGTCGCGTACTGCGCGATCGGCACCTTGCCCAGAAAAACCTCCGCCTCGGGATGCACGCCCTCAGGCAGCGGCATCCCCGCAATGCAGAACGCCACCGCATGCGGCGGATGCGAATGAATCACCGCGTTCACATCCGGCCGCTTCCGGTAAATCGCCAGATGCACCAGCACCTCGCTCGTACGCTTGCGCCCGTTGGCATTGGGCTCCACCTGGTTGCCCTCGCCATCGACAACGCAAATGTCGTCCGGCGTAAGAAAACCCTTACTCACCCCCGTGGGCGTGCACAAAAAGCGATCCTCGCCAATACGGGCCGAGTGATTGCCCTCATTGCCCGCACAGAACCCGCGCAGCCAGATGCGTCGCCCCACCTCGCACATCTGTTCCTTCAGCTCGTCGATGTCGTAAGTGCTCATGATTCGCCTCGCAAAGCGGGATTAGCCACAGATGAACACGGATGAACACAGATAGGAAGGCAAATAAGGAAGCCAGGAAGCCAGGAAGAAGAGTCAGAACGATCGACAGCCAGCTCACCTGTCGGTGCTACCCACCGCTCACTCAACGCCATCCTCTGCACTGCCTTGCTCCTGGCTTCCTGGCTTCCTCATCTGCCTTTATCCGTGTCCATCCGTGTTCATCTGTGGCTACACCTCATACTCGATCTCATCCAGGATCGCCGCCACGTACGCGTCCAGCGGCACCTTCTCCGGGTAAAACGGCATCGCCGCCTCGCGCCCCTCGCTGAACGCCACGATCTGCCCCGCGCCCGCGCCAAGATGGTCGAACACCACCAGCGACTCGGGCATCGCCGTCGCCCGCCGCGCGCCCGCGCCCCGCCCGGCCAGCGCCCGCCCATCCAAGGCCTCGACGATCAGAAACCGCCCCGGCGCAAGCCGCTCGAGCTTGCGCGTCATCGTCACCGTGCCCAGCACGCGCCCGATACGCATCACCGGCCCTCCCGCAACAATCGCAGATGCTGCTGCACCAGCCCCGGCGGCGTCGCGTCCGACGCGGTCATCTCATCAAGCATCTGCTCCATCACGTTCAGCCCCGCATAGGCATACTCCAGCACCAGCACGTTGGGCCCGATCTGCCCGATCGCCTGCCGCACCGTCTCCAGACAATGCCCCCACACCGCGCGAAGCCCGGGCACCTGGTTCGCGTAGCACACCGCCTGCGGCGCGCTTTGCACGAAGATCACCCCCCCCTTGACGCGCCCGGCCGCCAGCTCGCGCTGAAGCTGTCCAAGAAACTCGACCAGCCCCGCATCGCTGCGCCCTGCCGCCGACGCACGCAGCCGCCCGCCCAGACGAGCCGTGAGCTGTTGAACGTTGGGGCAATACCCATCCGCCCACCACAGCCACGCCGCCGACTGCCCCTCGCCACCCGCCGCACCTTGCGAGCCGCCTTCCACCGCCGCGCCACCGCTCGACCGACCCGCCCGCCTCACCCGCTCGCCCTGCTGTCGCGCCAGGTCATTGGCCAGCGGCGTCAGCCGCGCCGTCGACGCCAGGTGCGCCACGCCATCGGCCGCCGCGTCCATCGCCTTCTGCAACTGCTCGGCCGTGACAATGCCGTCGAGGGTGTCTGATTTCTGATTTCTGATTTCTGATTTCTGATTGGGTGCGGCCTCCTCCGCCGCGCCGCCGATCGCCTCGCGCTTGCGCGCCCCCACCGGCTTGCCCATCAGCTCCGTGAACTTCGAGTAGTCGCCCGTGCACACCCCCGCCGGGGCGCGGATCGGCGCCGGCGGCGCGGTCCGCGACTCCGGTTGCGTGCCCTCCGCTTCACCCGGCGCCTCGCGCCCCCCCGGCAACGCTTCACCCCGCATCGCCTTGAGCACCTGCTCCGCGATCTGCTGCACGAGTTTTTCGTCAGGCTTGCTCATCGCTTACTCGTCCACAATCCCCAGCGTCCACCATCTCGCCGGGCTCGTGTTGCTGCCCAAAAGCTCGCGCAGCCCCAGGCCGTCGCTCGTCAGGATCACCCGGTCGCCGCGCCCGGCCCCAAGATTGTCCACCGCCAGCACCGGGTCGCCCATGTCCTGCCCCTCGCCGCCCAGCGGCTGGCAGATCAGCAGCTTGCGGCCGGCAAGCGAGGCATGCTTGACCGTGCTCGTCGCCCTGCCCTGGACCCGCGCGTGCTGCATCGTGCTCCTCAGCCTGCCTCGGCCGTCTCCAGCCGCTCGTTGAACGTCAACCGGTTGCCGAACGGATCGGTGACGTTGACGCACAACGCCCCGTAGAACGCCTCGTCCAGCCCCGGGTTCATGTACGGGTAGTCCTTGCCGCTGATCTGCTCGTGAAACGCCTTGATCCCCGTGACCCACGCGAACACGCGCGCCCCCGGGCACGCGTCGCCGTGATGCTCGCTCAAGTGCAGCGTCATCCCCCCACGGGTCACCTGCATGTACACCGGCATGCCCGGCTCAAAGCGATGCTCCCACTCGAGCTCAAACCCCAGATAATCGCAGTAAAACTCCTTCGCCTTCGCGACGTCGAAGATCCGCAAAATCGGGATGGTCTGCTGCACCTGCATCGCCATGCTTCTCAAACAATCCGCAGCGCCCCGCTGACCGTTCCGCGCCGGAAGCGCGTGAACGTCACCGGACTCGTGATCCCCTCGCCCGTGGGCGTGGCGATCGAATAGCTCGGGTACCCCTCGCCGCCAATGCCCAGCCCCGCGGTGCAGGGCCCGTTGGCAACGAAGATCGTCGTGTTCACCGCCCGCCCCATGCGCGTGATGCGCTCCAGGTTGTTCGAGTGGATGATGGCCGTGTGACCGAACCCATGCTCGTGCTTGATCGCCAGCTCCAGCCCCGCCTCAAAGTCGCGCACGCGCACCAACGGCACGAACGGCATCATCTGCTCCTCGGCCACGAACGGGTTCGCCTCCTCCGTCTCGCCATAAAGCAGCTCCACGCCGCCGGCCACCTGCACCCCCGCCGCCTGCCCGAGCACCTGCGGCGACTGCCCGACCAGATCCTTGCTCACGACGTAGTGGTCGTCCTTCCAGTCGAACGCCTTGTCCGTCAGCCGCGCCACCGCGCCCGCCTCCAGCGGCATCGCCCCGGCCCGCCGCATCGCCTGCATCATCGCATCGAACACGCTCTCGACAACGAACACCTCCTTCTCCCCGATGCACAGCAGGTTGTTGTCGAACGCCGCCCCCGCCACGATCGACCGCGCCGCGTTGTCCAGGTCCGCCGTCTCGTCCACCACCACCGGCGGATTGCCCGGCCCGGCGACAATCGCCCGCTTGGCCTGCTTCATCGCCGCCCGCGCCACCGCCGGCCCACCCGTGACCACCAGCAGCGGAACGTCGCGATGCGCAAAGATCGCCTCCGCACTCTCCAGCGTCGGCGGATCGATCACGCACACCAGCGGCCCGATGCCAAGCTCGCGCGCGATCGCCTCGTTGTACGCCTTCGCCGCCAGCGCCGCGGACTTCGCCCCCGACGGATGCGCATTGACCACCAGCGCGTTGCCCGCCGCGATCATGTTGATCGCGTTCGCCGTCATCGTCGGGATCGAGTGCGTCACCGGCGTAATCACCCCCAGCACGCCCCACGGCGCCGCCTCATCCAGCCCGATGCCGTCATCGCCCGAGTGCGCCTCGGTGCGCAGCATCTCCACGCCCGGCACGCTCTCCAGCAGCTCCAGCTTGGCGACCTTGTGATCCAGCCGCCCGACCTGCGTCTCCTCCAGCTCAAAGCGCCCCCACGCCTGGGCGTGCTCCAGCGCGATCCGCTTGATCAGCTTGCAGATGCGGTCGCGCGCGTCAAGACCCTTGGCCACGAGCTGACGCTGCGCCGCCCCAGCCGCCTCGACCGCCGCGTCGACATCGCTGAACAGCCCCGCGCCCTGCGCGTGACCGCTCGCACCGTTGCGCGACGACGTCGTCGGCGTAGCGCCGGTGGCGGGAGAGGGTGACGACGTAACAAGCGTCGTCCCATCGCCGAGGCGCTTGAGCACCTCCTCCACCACGCCGGTGATGAGCTGTGCGTCGTTGCCGTTGCCGTTCATACCAGCCTCTTTCCGTTGAGCACCGCTTCATCGACGATGCCGATGACCACCGCGTCGGTCGGCAGCTTCTCGCATCCCTCCGCCATCCGCGCGCTCGAGCCCTGCACGATCAGCACGAGCTGCCCCTCGCCCGCCCCGATCATGTCCAGCGCCACAATCGCCCGCCCCGTCACCTCGAAC
>SLDI01000156.1:0-5528 GCA_007125385.1 Phycisphaeraceae bacterium
CCAACTTCGGCCCGACGCTCGGCGTCGTGGAAATCCGCCATCACTGCCCGCGGGCGGTTATCGACGGCCAGCTCGCGCCATTGACCTACAGCCGCAACGAACAGGCGAACATGGTCGCCGAGTTCCTGCGCGATTTTGAACAGGCGCGCGAGCAGCGCGGGCTCAACTTCACCACCGCGGGCTCGATCAACAACGGCAGCCGACTCACCGGCATGCGCCTGCTCATGGCCGCCATTCAGCGCCATGGCCGATACCCTTGAGCTGCACCTGGCGCAGCGCACATCGCTGGATGGATCCACGAGGATGTCATCAATTCCGGTTAGCGCGTGTTGACCGCGGTCTATCATCGCGATGCGCCATCGACCTGCAGAGATTCCGTGCGAAGGCACCCCCGACAGCGTGCGCGACGAGGTGGGAGAGACCACGCACGTCCTCGGCGAAGGCGGCGGGTTCATCCTCGGCCCCGGGCACACCTACATCCAGCCGGACGCCCCGCTGGCGAACATCCTGGCGATGTATGGCACGGCTTATCACGACGGCATCTATCGGCAAGGGTCGCGAACCTGGCGTCGGCAACCGGGCGGCGTGCAGAGGCCTTAAGGCCGGAAACTGGCATGCCCTGCCATCAAAAGATATGCTAGACTTTTGTTGCAGGAATTCGTCCGGAGTCGGCGCCATGGAACTTGACGTCATTCTGCTCAGCCGACTTCAGTTCGCGCTGACGATCATGTTCCATTACATCTTCCCGCCGCTGACCATCGGCATGGCCATCGTGCTGGTCTACCTCGAGGGCATGTATCTCTGGACCAGGCAGGAGATCTACGAGGTCGCCGCCAAGTTCTGGGTCAAGATCTTCGCCATCAACTTCGCGCTGGGCGTGGCCTCGGGGATCGTCATGGAGTTCCAGTTCGGCACGAACTGGGCGACCTATTCGCGCTTCGTCGGCGACGTGTTCGGCTCCGCGCTCGCCGCGGAGGGCATCTTTGCCTTCTTCCTCGAATCGGTTTTCCTGGCGGTGCTGGTGTTCGGCTGGGACCGCGTCTCGCCGCGATTCCACTTCGTCGCCACCATCATGGTCGCGCTGGGCTCGATCTTCTCCTCCATCTGGATCGTTGTGGCCAACAGTTGGCAGCACACGCCCGCCGGCAGCCACATCGTGCCCATCCTCCGCGACGGCGAGCCCTGGATCATCGACGGCGTGACGCAGACGCGCGCCGAGATCGTCGACTTCTGGGCCCTGATCTTCAACCCCTCGTTCGGGCATCGCATCGTCCACGTCTGGATCGGCTGCTTCATCGTCGGGGCGTTTTTCGTCCTGAGCATCTCGGCGTGGTACCTGCTGCGCGGCAAGCACGTCGAGTTCGCGCAGCGCTCCTTCACCGGCGCGCTGATGCTCGCCACCGTCGCCTCACTGGCCGCGCTGGTCTCGGGTCACTTCCAGGCCAAGACCGTCTACCAGTACCAGCCCGCCAAACTCGCGGCTTTTGAGGGGCATTTCGACACGGGCCCCGCGGCCCTGAGCCTGCTGGGCTGGCCGGATCAGGCCGCGCAGCGGATGCGCTTCGACCTGGCGGTGCCTGGCGGGCTGAGCTTTCTGGTGCATGAGCGCTTTGACGAGCCGGTGGTCGGGCTGGATCAGTTCCGTCTGGAGGATCAGCCACCGGTGCTCGTGCCCTACTTCAGCTACCGCCTGATGGTGGCGGTGGGCATGGGCCTGATCGCGCTGACGCTGCTGGCGTCGTGGCTGCGCTGGCGCGGCGTGCTCTACGAGCGGCGCTGGTTGTTGTGGGTCTTTGTGCTGGCGATCCTGCCGGCGATGTTCGCCAATCACGCCGGCTGGGTGGCCGCGGAGGTCGGTCGGCAGCCGTGGGTCGTCCAGTCGCCGGTGCAACGGAACGACGACGGCACGCTCGCGGTCGGCGCGGAGGGTGTCTTCGTCTACGACGAGGGCCAGGGGCTGCGCACCGCCGACGCGGTGAGCCCGGCGGTGAGCGCGGGGCAGGTGCTGGGCTCGCTGGTGACCTTCGGCGCGATTTACGTGCTGCTCGGCGGCGTCTGGCTGTACGTGCTCAATTACAAGATCCAGACCGGCCCCGAGCCGATCACCCGCCCGGCACGCTACCTGGGCTGGCGCGACCTGTTCAGCTTCCTGCGCCGCAAGGAGCACAAGCCCCCCGGCGACGCATCGGAATCATGACCTGGCGAGGAACCCTCACCCATGGAGTTGGACCTGAACCTCATCTGGTTCGTGCTGCTCGGCGTGCTCATCGCCGGGTATATGGTGCTCGACGGGTTCGACCTGGGCGTGGGCGTGCTGCACCCGCTGGCGCGCACGGACCACGAGCGCCGCATCAGCCTCAACAGCATCGGCCCGCTGTGGGACGGCAACGAAGTCTGGCTCGTGACCTTCGTCGGGGCGCTGTTCGCCGCGTTTCCCGAGGCCTACGCCACCGTCTTCTCAGGCCTCTACAACGCATTCATGCTCCTGCTGCTGGCGCTGATCTTCCGCGCCGTGAGCATCGAGTTCCGCTCCAAGATCCAGCACCGGCGGTGGCGCAGCATCTGCGACTGGTCGTTCTTCGGCGCGAGCCTGATCATCCCGCTTATCATCGGTGTCGCCGGCGCCAACATCATGCTCGGCATGCCGCTGGACGAGCGCGGGGAGTTCATCGGCTCCACGGTCGACCTGCTGACGCCCTATGCCCTGCTCGTCGGCCTGTTCACCGTTGCCCTGGTCATGATGCACGGGGCGATCTACCTCTGCCTCAAGACCGAGGGCGCGTACCGACGCCGCATGCGGCGATGGGCGTGGCACTGCTTCGGCGTGTTCCTCACGCTCTACCTGCTGACCACCATCTTCACGCTGATGATGCTGCCGCAGGCCACCGCGAACTTTCACGATCACCCGTGGGGCGTCGTGGTAGTGGTCCTGGGCGTGCTGGCGATCGCGAATATTCCGCGCTGCCTGCACCACGGGCGAATGGGCCAGGCGTTCGCCTCCAGCGGTGTGGCGATTCTCGTGTTCGTGTGCCTGCTCGCGGCCGCGACGTTCCCCAACATCGTCGCCAGTGCGCCGCGGCCCGAGCACAGTCTCACCATCTACAGCGCCGCCAGTTCGCCCACGACGCTGACGATCATGCTCATCATCGCCGGGCTGGGCATGCCCTTCGTCATTGGCTACACGGTGGTCATCTACTGGACCTTCCGCGGCAAAGTGCGGCTTGACGAGCACAGCTACTGAGCCTGGTGCTGCGATGCCATCCGCCGGCCGCCTTCTGTCAGACAACGCACTTCGTTCGAGCCTGGAGCAAAGGACTGCGCTATCCTATGATCTGCCGCGGCTGGCTCGCGTGGATCCGGAGTTGGACTTGTGTGCCTTGTTGGGAGCGACGCCGTGCCGAGCAGCCGGGGCCATTGAGGCTCCGGGTGGTAAGTCATTCCCAGGACCATCTTTATGCCCCCCACGCCGGTACGCCTGCTGCTGATCAATCCGCGCTCGCCGGACAGTTTCTGGAGCTTCCGCTGGGCGATGGAGAAGATATTCATCCATCAGCGCGCCCTGAATCCGCCGCTGGGGCTGGCGACGCTGGCGGGGCTGTGCCCCGATCACTGGCGTGTGCGGATCGTCGATGAGGCGGTCGAACCCCTGCCCGTCAGCCCCGAGGCGGACATCGTGGGGGTCTGCGGCATGGCCGTGCAGCATCCGCGGCAGCGCGACCTGCTGGCCTACTACCGTCAGCAGGGGTATTTCACGGTCGCCGGCGGCAGCTTCGCCTCCTTGTGTCCGGAGCGGCTGGAGGAGCTTGCCGACTGCGTCGTGGCGGGTGAGGCGGAGCGCATCTGGCCGCGATTCTGTGCCGATTACGAAGCCGGCCGTCCCGCATCGAGCTATATCGAAACGGGCGCGGTGGATCTGTCCGACGTGCCCACGCCACGTTTCGACCTGCTCGACCTTTCACGTTACGGCCCGGCCAGCCTGCAATTTTCAAGAGGCTGCCCTTATCAATGCGAGTTCTGCGACATCATCGTCATGTTCGGCCGAAAGCCGCGCACCAAAACGCCAGAGCAGATCGGCCGGGAACTGGACGCCCTGCGCGCCCAGGGCGCGAGCAGCGCCTTCTTCGTGGATGACAACCTGATCGGCAACAAGAAGGTCGCCAAAGAACTGCTTCGCTTTCTGGTTGACTACCAGAAACAGCATGGCTATCCGTTCGAATTCGGCACCGAGGCCTCGCTCAACCTGGCGGAGGATCGCGAGCTTCTCGAGCTGTTCCGCGAGGCCGGCTTCGCATGGGTGTTCCTCGGCATCGAGACGCCGGACGTCGAAAGCCTCAAGGCGGCGGGCAAGGTGCAGAACACCAAAGGCGACCTCCTCGAATCCGTGCGCACCATCTACAGCTATGGAATCGACGTGTTCTCCGGGTTCATCGTCGGATTCGACAATGACACGGCCGAGGCGTTTGAGCGTCAGCACCGCTTCATCGTGGACGCGGGCATTCAGGTCGCCATGGTCGGCCTACTCACGGCCCTGCCTCGTACGCCGCTGTACGAACGGCTGGAACGCGAGGGGCGTCTACGCCACGACATCATGCCCGGCGATAACACGCGTGCGCAAACGAACGTGATCCCCGCCGCCATGTCGTACGACGCGATGATCGCCGGCTACAAGACGCTGTACCATCGCCTTTTCTCGGATGCGGGCATCGCCCGGCGGATTCGCAACAAGGCAGCTCACCTGCGTCCGGAACGCAGAACCCGCAAGCCGGTGGCCATCGTCAGCCAGTTGCGGATGCTCGGCCGGATCCTCGCACGCGGAATCGCCCCCGGTGGTCCTCGTCGCTGGCTGTGGTTCCTCGCGACACTGCATTGCTCGCCACGCCTCTGGCCGATGGTGTTCACCGACTGGGTGCGCGGCTTGAGCATGCGCGATTATGCAATGCGGTACCTGAGCGAAGCGCCGCATGACGCACGACGTCGTGCCGCCGAGGCGATCGCCCGCCTGAAACGTCGCTTCGCCTCAGCGTTCGAACGAGGTGATGTCATCCTGGAACTGGATCATACGGCTGACAAGCCGAGCCTTGTTTTGACACTGCGGGGCGCCGTCGAGGATCGTTTCTTTCATGAAGCCCGACGACGCATCGCCCGCCTCCTCCGTCGCGCCAACGTGTCGCTTACCCTGCAGATCGAACGTGCTCATGCGAACCAGGAGGAGGGCATCAAGCGGATGCTGAAGCATTTGAGTCGGCATGGTGAGCGGGTCTACGTCTGTTTGAGCGATCACGTACGAGCAGGAACTTCCATCGATCTTTCACGAGTCAGGGTGTCGCTGGCTCCGAGCATGGAATCGGACTCGACATGATCCGCAGCGTTTCAAGCCACGCGCCCGTGCGGGGGGTGACCACGCAGACCATCGGGCGATGCAAGTCCGCTGCCCGGTGCAACGCGCGCACAGGCCTGTCACCGTCGCGATGAGCATGACCGCTGGGCACCTGCCTGGCGCTGCGCGCGGTGCAGCGCGCGCGGTGCGA
>SLDI01000265.1:0-5515 GCA_007125385.1 Phycisphaeraceae bacterium
CCGCGAAGACAAAGTCGATCAGGAATTGCACACCGGCGTCGAAATGAGGTACAAGATCGAGCACACCAGTGGCTGGTTTTAACGCGCTCATGCCTGGCTGGTTCTCACGCGCTCAATGACACTGGATCGCAGGCCGTACAAGCTAGCAAAACGACGAGGAGACCAAGCGCATCACGGACAGAGGGTGCGCTGTGCCTGCCTCGCGCATGTTGGAAGTGCCTGTTCCGCTGGCACCTGCGAAAGCAAACTGCCCCCCAATACCCCATGAAGCAAATTCCCGCGATCTTCCATTTGCCAAGCCATTTTGACGCTGTCATCGCCGCTCTCTCCTTCTTCGGTCACGCCTCCGATCGGGATCGGCTTCCGCTCCTGTCTCCGCCGGTCTGGCCGAGCAGCCAGCTCTGGCGGTCGACGAGCCAGTGGTCGGCGATGCCGTGGGGCCGCTGCCGTCGAGTTGCGTCTTGCCGGTGCGGTAGTCGACGAGGCGGTGCAGCTCGTCCTACTCGTAGGCCTCGGAGCGGCCGGTGTAGGCCTGGCGGTCGGCGTGCAGGCGGTTGCCGGCGAGCTTCTTGTACCACCTGCCGCTGGCCCGGCGCGGTGACAGCGGGAACTCCGGCCACGGTAGCGGGTGCGTCGTCTGACGCCGTGGCGCGGCTTTCCCCTGCTTCTTTCGCGTGCTACCCTTTGCCATGATTCGGCGTCCAGCTTCGTGGCGCCTGATGTCCAACGGGTGTCCATCGCCGGATGTCAAGATACCGCAAGCCGGTAGCCGAATCAACCGCAAATGCCTTAATGTGCGGTGTTTGGAGAGGTGACCGAGTGGCTGAAGGTGCGGCACTGGAAATGCCGTGTACGGCTCGTCCGTACCGCGGGTTCGAATCCCGCCCTCTCCGCTTTATCGCTTGCCCTTGAGCCGTAACTTTCGGTTTCAAGGGCTTTTGCATTTCTGGGACGGTCCCGGACACCCCCGGCTTGTAGCGCTTTTGTAGCGCTTTGCAGCGGTGGGTTCTCGGGAGCCCCGTCGATGTCCAAGACGAGCTCGTTCCGCGTCGGCCGCGTCACGGCCTACCTGCGCGGGCAGGTTTGGTACCTGCGCTATCACGAAAACGGCCAGCGGCACCAGGTCCGTGGCGGCCACGAGAAAAAGGCGGTGAGGCGCCTGGCCGCGGAGGTCAACGCCCAGCTTGAGACCGGGGCACCGGTCATGACGAGCATCGACTCGGTGACCGTTCCCGAGTTGAGGGAGCTGTGGCTGGAGCACCATGAGCACGTGCTGCAGTCGTCGGTGGCCACGCTCAACCGGTATCGCACTGCCACCGACCATCTGCTCGGTTTCATCGAGCAGGGAGGCGGCCGTTCGCCGCGGGTTTCGAGTTTCCGACCCACGCACGCCGAGCAGTTCGTCCGCTACCTGCGGCAGCTCAAGGTGGCGCCCAACGGTCACGCCAACGCCACCCGCCGGCCGCTACGAGGCAAGGGAATCAAGTACGTGCTGCAGGTGTGCCGGAGCCTGTTCAACTTCGCCCTCAAGCGGCGGTACCTGCCGCCCTACGCGGACAACCCCTTCAGCGTGATCGAGATCGACCGGATGCCGGCCGATCCGGCGACGCCGCACGCGGATCTCTCGAAAAGGCAGGAGCGCCAGCTCTTGGCGGCGTGCGACGAGTGGCAACTGCCGGTGTTCCTGACGCTGGTGCTGACAGGCCTGCGGCCGGGTGAGCTGAGCCACCTGATGCTGCCCGAGGACTTGGACCTCATCGGGGGCTGGCTGAAGGTGCGCAACAAGCCTCAGTTGGGCTGGCAGGTCAAGACACGCAGCGAGCGAAAGATCCCGCTGGTGCCGGAGCTGGTGGCGGTGCTCAAGCTCGTGGTGGGCGACCGACGGACAGGGCCGGCCTTCCTCCGGCGGCGGTTTGCCGATGAGGGCACCGCCCCGGCGCTCGCTGATCTGGACGAGAAGCAACTGCAGCACGAGCTCGAGCGGCGCGTCCTGGCGAAGGAAGAGACGCTCGAGCGGCCGCTGACGCGTGAGGAGCGCCGGCGGCTGGCCTGGTTCCTCTGGCGGGATGCGGGGGCGATCAAGCCCACGCGGCTGCGGTGCGAATTCATTCGGCTGACCAAGCAGATCGGCCTGCCGGCACTGACGGCACCCAAGACCCTGCGCCACCAGTTCGCGACCGCCCTGCAGGACGCCAACGTGGACCCGCTGATCCGCAACCAGCTGATGGGCCACGCCCCAGCGCGGGCCGGCTACGGCGACAGCGCCCTCGGCATGACCGGCGTCTACACGCACACCCGGCCCGAGACGATGCGGAGGCAGCTGACGACGGCGCTGAAGAGCCGGCCGGCGGTTGAGGTGGCGCGGACGTGGGTGGGGATGCAAAACGCGTGCTAGAGCGCCTTCAGTCCAAACGTAGCGGCTGGGGTGGCACTGACAAGCGGAGTCCGCGGAGCTTGTCAGTGCGAATCGCGGCAAGCACTGACAAGGCCGAAGACGGCCTTGTCAGTGGCACCCGCTACGAATGCGTTGAAGGCGCTCTAGCCAGCCAGTACAGGGTGTATACCCGACAACGCGAAAGCCTGCGGCTCGTATCCTGCAGGCCGCCGCTCAGCAGCCATCTCGGATGCTGGCGAGGGCTCGCGATTAGCAATCAAGACGTGCGTATCGATATACTCCTATCATCCCTTCGCGGCTCCACTCCGGGAACGATGATGTTTCAGCGAGCACATGACAGGCTGGCCAAGGCGTAGCACCTCCCGGCGAAGATCCGCCGCCGCTTTTCATGAGGTCCTCTCTAGATTCTTCCAAGGAGATGTGTGATGGCAGACAGTTCACCGCCAACACCAGAGGACGTCGTTTCATCGGCCGATCCTGGTGACGAGACTGCCCGGCGCTACCGCTATCAGTGGACGTGGGCTGCCACGATGTGCTGCATGCTCCTTGACGACACCGAGGATGTGGCGGAAGTGCTGTGCGAGCACCACGAGGATATTCTCCTCAAGCACCAGGACGGCAGGTTCACTGGGCTGCAGGTGAAGACTCGGGCCTCGGATCAAGATGTATGGAAGGTGGGCGATCCCGACTTCCGGAGTTCATGCACGCGGTTCGCGAAGCTTGAGGCACGCTTTCCGGGACAGTTCCGAGCCTTCAGGTTCCTCACAAATCACCCACTTCATGGGGGTTCGAACTCGCAGGCCCCGAAGCACGTTCTGGCGCAGATTGCCGGTGCTTCATCTTTGGATGATCTGCCGACCTTGGTCAGGAGATGGCTTCGACGTATTGCCACCGATGCAGGTTGTCCCGATCAAGTCACATTTGATGCTCTCTCCAAGACGACAGCGCGAGACGATCTCCCGAAGCTTCGAGATGCGGTGGTCCGGCTTGTCGATACCGTTACCGACTCTTGGCGGAGGGCCGCTGACTGCTCTCATGATGCGGTGCGACGAGCCGCACAGACACTCATCGATGAATGCGGCCGAGCCTCTTCCCTAGACCACGAGCAGGTGCTTCCGGCGTATTTGGCCGCATCGTCCGATCCCGAACAGGCCGAACGTGCGGCCCGGGTGAATGGAAAGCGCATGACCGCGGCTCGTGTAATGGGCATCTTGGAGAATGGCCTCAGCGCAACCGCCTCTCTTGATGGCGACCCCGAGACGCATGTCGAACCCGGGGAGGGTAGCACCGACCTCCTGTTCCGAAAGCTGGATGCAGGAGGCTTTTCTGCAGTGTCTCGCAACTCGGGCGAAGACCTGCGGAATAAGGCCGACTATCTTGCCATCAAGTGGACCAAGAAGCATGGGCGCGAGAATGGGCTGCAGCGGTACAGCCACGTGCGCTCCATCGTACTTCGCGACTCTGCCGATGCATTCGAGGCAACGAAGACTTCCAGCGACTCCTTCGGGCCAGCGATGCGTGAAGCGCTGCGCCGCCGCCTTCGACAACGGCGTGATCAGACCTTCGATTGTTCCGAAGAGCATCTGGAGGGCTTCGCGTACTCACTGACCGCGCAGTGCAAGGTGCAGTGGAGCCTCGAGCGCCCTTGGGAGGCCGCCTAATGGACATCGTCGAGACCGTAGCTTCATTAGACGGTGCGCCCGAACTCCATGCTGCTCGCCTGCTCGTGCTGCTGAGAGCCTTTGTCGGTGAGGACGGCGAGGGCTCTGTCGAAGGCCTCACGAAGCTAGCGAAGCTCGACTTTCTGCTCCGGTACCCCGT
The DNA here is from genome assembly GCA_007125385.1 of Phycisphaeraceae bacterium. Taxonomy (GTDB): domain Bacteria; phylum Planctomycetota; class Phycisphaerae; order Phycisphaerales; family Phycisphaeraceae; genus SKPT01. The sequence continues at coordinate 4,217 of SLDI01000265.1, forward strand.
TATGCTCGACAGGGCCCTCCAAGCCAAGGGTCGCTCCACGCGAGGCGTTGATCTCGAAGACCACGAGCGATATAGCGTGGAATCTGAGATGGTGCGTTACCGGTTCGGTCCGTGGGACCATCGGTATCGCGAGATCCTGAATATTCTGGTCGCGAAGGGGCTCGCGACGATTAGTGTTGAGGGACGAACTGTCGTGATCTCGCTGACTCCGGAAGGCTTTCGCCTGGCAAGTCAGGTTGAGGAGAATCCGGCCTTCGTGTCCTACGCCAAGCGTTCACAGTTGCTCAAACGTCATTTTGACTTAACCGGCACGAATTTGATGCGATTCATCTATGACACCTTTCCGGAAGTGGTGTCGCTGCGCTCCAACGAGGCTATCCCGACATGAGGCTAAGGCTAAAGCACTTGATCATTCGCACGCGGCACACGACTGAGCGGATCAATTTTGCGCGAGCCGTGACGTTTCTGTACGGCCCTGTGAGTACAGGCAAGTCCACGGTGGCACGCCTCGTCGACTTCTGCCTTGGCGGGAGCCTTGTACGCACACCGGCAATCCAGCATGAGTTTGTCGCCGCCGAACTGTCTCTCTCGCTGGGTGGCTACTCCTGCACACTGGAGCGCGCGGGGCAGGACACGCAGGCGGTTCGAGTAACATGGGCGCGAGACGAGGAGGAGGCCGAATCCGTCAGCGCCCCGCTCATCGCCGGCGATATACCATTGATCGATGCCGAGGTGTTCAATCTCAGCGACCTCCTGTTCCACTTGTCCGGCCTGACACCTATCAAGGTGCGACAGCGCACCCGTGACCCTGACTCACCGCTTTGAACAACGTCGGATGGCTGGAGAACCTGAAGCGCCGAGCCTGATACCCTATTACGATGGGCCATGACTCGCTACTCGGTGTGTATGCTCAACTGCCGACGCAGGCATGGTCGTACAGGCGCCCGAGCATGCGGTGCACTGACAAACTACGAGAGGAGGAAGGTGAGTTAGGCGGCGGATGAAGCGGGCGCGACGGCGTCGACCCGCTGGACCATCACCCGCAGTGGCGCCGCCAACTCGCGTTGCACCGCAACCTGATAGTGCTCCGCGATCTTACTGAGGTGCGTGTACACGACGATCGCCTCACGGCCCGGGGCATGGCCCATGAGGTATCGCCTCTCGTGCTCGGGCACACCGCCGTTGGCCATGGCGGTGGCGAACAGGTGGCGGAAGTCCTTGAGCGTGGCCTCACCGGGCCAATCGAGGTGCTGGGCCAGGCGACGGAACTCGCGACGGACATCCTCGTAGCGCAACCCG
>SLDI01000647.1:0-5512 GCA_007125385.1 Phycisphaeraceae bacterium
ACCAGCGGGAGGCTTGCTTCATAGATTCACTGGCGGCTTGTCCGCCAGTGCCCAGGCGAACAAATCCCCACGCCGGCTCAATTCGGCTTCGACCACCACACCAACCATGCGCACAACAATCGCGCATGCATGAGCCGTCCGGCTCCGCGGTCGCTGGGGTCACACATTCTCGCTCAGCGTCAGTTCCGGCGCGAACGCGTCGGCGAAGTCGAAAACGTCGACGAAGTCCTCGAGCGTGTCCTCGTCGGTCTTGTGCATCAGCCCGGCGTCGACCATGGCGAAGACGATCCGGCCGAAGTCCTCGCTGCTGTTGATGTGCCAGCGCCGCAGCACCGTCCGCGCCAGCAACCCATACTCCTTGCGGGCGAAATCCCGCAGCCCGAAGCACAGTTGCTCGCCGCTGACGTGCCGGCTCTCGCAGGCGTGGTCCTGGTCCTCGGTCGGCTCGCCGTGGGTCTGGCGCACCGCGAAGTCCAGGCCCCGCTGAACGAACAGAAACGCGTCAAGCGGGTACCGCGTTCGCTGCACGACGGCTTGCAGATCCTTCACGGCCATATCGTGGTTCCACCGATTCCGTGTCCCCGATGGCCCCGGGCCGACGCCCGGAACATCCCGATTATACCCCAGGAATCGCCTCAGGGGAAAGGCGGGCAACGCTAAATCCATTGCCGAAAAGGGGTGCGGAGAAATTGGGGCGACTGGGAGACTTCGGGGGGGAGCAGGGCGTCCACAAATCCGTTAGCACCCCGCCTGAGCGAGTCCGCGAGCGCCCGATCCGGCCACGGCTGACCCGGATCATTCAGAATAACCACAGAGGCACAGAGAACACAGAGGCAGATATTTCTGGTTCGTCCGGGATTTCCGCGATCGCCCTGAAGGGGCGACGGGTTGTAGAAGCGCAGCGGAACCCGTGGTTGTGAGCAGTGTGAACGAACGCCGCCCCGGCCGGGGCGGAGGCGATGCAGCCTGGCATGCTGCCTCTGCCCCTGCAAGGCAGGACGTTTCTCAGTGATCTCTCTGTGTCTCTGTGCCTCTGTGGTGAATAATCCGGGCTAGGCTCCGTCCGAAAAGTGGGTGCCACGGCTTGACCGCGAAGCGGCAAGCCGTGTGACGGCCGACGCAGACACGGCTTGCCCTTCGGGACAAGCCGTGGCACCCCCACTCCCGTGGTTTTCGGACGGAGCCTAGGGGCGGGCCAGCTCCTTTACGACCGCCTTGAGCCCCTGCACGACGCGGGCCATGCGCTCGTAGTCGAGCTGGTCGGGCAGGTCGGCCGGGCCGTGGTAGGGCGCGTAGCGGAACGGGAGCGTGTCGGTGACCAGCAAGGCGCGGTAGCCGTGCTGCCAGAAGGCCCAGTGGTCGGACCAGCCCACGCCGGGGATGCCCGCGGGCAGGGCGGCGCCGTGGCTGGGGAAGGCCGCGGCCTCGCGAAACGCCCCGATCGCTTGCCGGACGAGGCCCGCCTGCGTCGTGCGCCCGATGAAGCCGATGAACTCGGCCCGCGTCGGATACAGCAGCCCGATGCCGCGGATGGGGTAGCTCTGGCTGCCGGGCGTGTCGTCGTAGTAGCCCAGCCCGTCCATGGACATCATCGCCACGATCGCCTCGCCGCGCTCGCGGGCCCGCTGGGCATGCACGTAGGAGCCCATCTGCGAGCTCATGAACCAGGGCGGCTCCTCGTTGACGAAGGCGACGAAGCGCAGCGTCGCGGGCTGCGGCCGATCGTGGAAGTGCTCGGCCAGGGCGAGCAGGGCGGCGACGCCGCTGGCGTTGTCGTTGGCGCCCGGCGAGCCGGGCACCGTGTCGTAGTGGGCGCCGACGACGACGATGCGACCGTCGTCCGCGCTGCCGGCCACCTCCACGTAGATGTTCTCGACGGCCCGGCCGTGCAGCTCGTAGCCCTCGCGGCTGGGCTGGTAGCCGATCTGCTCGAAGCGCTCGACGAGCCAGTCGGCGGCGGCGAGCAGCTCGTCGTAGCGGTCCAGGTGCTCCGGCTCGCCGGGGCGGATCATGTTGCGCGGGCCGATCTCCACGGCCAGGTGCTCGACGTCGCCGCGCAACCGCTGGGCCAGGTCCGCCTGCGCGTCGGTCAGGGCGGGCAACGGTCCGTCGTGGCTGCGGCCGGGCATCCAGGTCATGTAGGGAATCGCGATGAGCAGGATCACGACGATGGCGCCGAGCCCGATGCCCAGCCGCCAGAGCGCCGCACGCGTCGCGAGCTTGATCATGGCCCTTGCTCCATGGGCACTATAGCTCGGATCATTGGCCACCGAGGCATTCCTTGAGAGCGTGCCTGAAAGCCGTGCCACGCAGCCCCCTGTCGGGATGGTGTGTGGCATCTCTGAAGGGGTTCCCTCGCGATCCTGAAACGTGGATGACCATGGGCATGGGACGCCGGACCACCAAGCCCGCTATTCCCACGGAAAACATCACCCCGAAACGACTCTTGCTGCTAAAGTGGGGCGCGGCGTGTCATGATCCGATGGCTCGGGCAAGGAGCGTATCATGGGTGCGATTTCGATGATCTTCGGCGGTCGATGGCTGGTGATGGTAACGGTGGCGGCGGTGGTCGCCGGGGCGGCGCTCGCCGTGGCGGCGGGTGAGGCGTGGGGGCAGGGGCGGACGTATTACGTGGATTACGAAGGGGGCTCGGATGACCACGACGGCCTGAGCGCCGAGGCGCCCTTTCGCCATGCGCCGGGCGATGAGCGGGCGGGGGGCGTGGTGGCGGAACTGGAGCTGGAGCCCGGGGATCGGGTGCTGTTCAAGGGGGGCGTGGCGTATCGCGGGTCGCTGGTGATCGAGCGCGGGGGCAGCGAGGCCGGTGGCCGCGTCGTGTACGACGGCAATCGCGAGGGGACGTTTGGCGCCGGCCGGGCGGTGCTGGATGGGTCGGATCGGTTGACGGACTGGCGGCCGGTGGAATCGGCCGAGGAGGTGGCGGGCAACGAGAACTGGCAACAGATCTGGGTGGCGTGGGCGCCGGCGGAGGCGCGGGCGATGACGGCGAACCTGCACCAGGGGGCGACGATGCTGACGCTGGCGCAGCACCCGACCCCGAGCGAGCCGCTGGCGATCGATCGTCACGCCGAGTACCTGCGCGTGCAGCCGGAGGCGGTGACGGAGACGAGCCTGCGTGACCCGCGTCTGGCGGACCTCGGCGGCGAGGCGCTGGTGGGGGCGACGGTGTTCGTGTGGCGCAGCCGCAACGACATCGACACGCGTCGAATCGCCTCGTACGACGCCGCGACGCAGACGATCACGTTCGATCGGCTGGGCCAGCCGCCCTACGACGACCGGCCGACGCGCTACGCGGTGGCGAACGCGACGACCGCGGCGGTGCTGGACGGGCCGGGGCAGTACGTCGTCGCCGAGCACGAGGCGGACGAGGACGGGCGCGTGCCCGTGTACCTGTGGCCATTGGATGACGCGGATCCGAACGAGGCGGGGCAAGGGGCGGGGCAAGAGGCGGGGGTGACGATTTCGCTGCGTGGCGTGGCGATGCAGCTCGGGCCACAGGTCGGGCATCTGACGATCGAGGGGTTCAGGATTCAGCGCTACCGCCAGGCGATCAACAAGGTGCACTGGGACGTGGAGCAGCGCACGAGCGACATCACGATCCGCGACAACGTGATCACGGGCATCCGGGCGGCGGGGTACTCGCGGGCGGTGTACCTCTACCGCGTGGACGACCTGCTCATCGAGGACAACTACCTGCACGACAACCCGAAGATGCGGGGCCTGGGCATTCACACGGGCGATCGGCCGATCTTCCGCAACAACCGCCTGGAGCGCATGGGCCGGACGCCGATCACCTTCTTTTTCGCCGTGGACGGCAAGATTCAGAACAATTACATCGCGCACAACCGGGGCACGCACAGCAACGGGATGTCCGTGTACCTGGAATGCGAGGACATCCTCGTCGAGGGCAACTACGTCTACGACTCCAACGTCCCGCTGACCGTCAATGACACCAACGGGTTGACGGTGCGCAACAACGTGCTGGACGGCTCGGGCAGCCAGCCGATCTCGTTCTGGCAGGGGGTCACCGGCGAGGTGCGCATCGAGCACAACACGCTCGTGGGCGGTGGCCGTGACAGCGGGCTGTACATCGGCGGGACGGGGGACCGTGACGGGGCGAGCTTCGAGGGGATGCGGATCACCTTCGTGAACAACATCATGGACGGGCCGATCATGCACATCATGCGCGGGGCGGACCCGCTGTGGACGCGGGGGGTGGAGCGTCGGCACAACATCTACCTGCGCGTGCCGGAGGGGTTCGACTTCGGCGAGGGTGAGCAGGTGGTGTCGGACGCCGAGGTGTTGTTCGTGGACGTTGCGGGCAGGGACTACCGCCTGCGCGCCGGGAGTCCGGCGATCGGCGCGGGCGAGGATGCCGGGGTCGGCGAGGACATCGAGGGGACGGCGCGGCCGCAGGGCGAAGGCTTCGACGTGGGGGCGTATGAGTACGTGGCCCGGCAGTGAGCGGCGCGCCGCACACAGCAGCCTTCGGCGTGCTGTGGGGCACCCGACGCCGTGAACGATTGATGTAGGGTGGGTAGAGCGAAGCGAAACCCACCACGATGCTCGTAGATCCAAGGCAAGACCGGTGGGTTTCGCTTCGCTCTACCCACCCTACATTAGCGCCGCCGCCGAATCGTCCACGGCGTTGTGTGGCACCCGGCACCCGGCGTATCCGGCAAGGTCGGCGTCAGGGTTGGATGCGGGCGATGGCGGTCAGCAGGTTGCGTTGGATGGTCCGGCCGGCGTCGGTGTCGGCTTCGGCCCAGTCGGGCAGGTGCTGGATGCCGAGGCGGCCGCGGCCGTGGTAGACGGCCAGAGCGAGGAGGATGTCGTCGGCGATGCCGGGTCGGCCGATGACCACCAGGCCCTGGGCGGCGTGTCGGCCGTCGAAGATCAGGCCCTGCTCGTCGGCGATCCGCTGAAGCTGCCGGATGACGCTGTTGACGGGCGCGTCGCGGTGGGGCGTCGGCTCGACGGAGCGCGGCGGCAGGTCGTAGTGGCGCACCAGCGTGAGCAGGGCGAGCGACGCGGAGCGGGCGTCGGTCAGCGGCGGGGCGGCGCGGGCGTCAGGCGGCAGGGCGGGGATGGGCTCCTCGCCGACCGTCTGCTGCTCGACAACGGGCTCGGGCCGGGCGCAGGCGGTAAGAAACGCGGCGAGCAGGAGGCAGGGCAGCGTGGTGCGCATGGTGAGCGTCCGTGGTTGGCGCAGCCCTGTCGCCCGATCGTAGGCGCGCGCGATGCGCCACGCGGTGCGAAGACGCAGGGCATCAGGCACGGACAAGGCCCTGAACTCTGGTTGTAGGGTGGGTAGAGCGAAGCGAAACCCACCGGTTGCGGCGGAAATCCACGGCCAGCGCGGTGGGTTTACCGGCGTTCGCCGGTGCCGCAGCCATCGCTGCGCTCCACCCACCCTACATCAGCGCCGCCACGCGCAAAGTTCACGGCGTTGCGTGGCACCCGGCGGATCCGGGATCAGGATCAAGACCAG
>SLDI01000183.1:0-5510 GCA_007125385.1 Phycisphaeraceae bacterium
ACGTCGCCCCCATCACGGGGGCGCGGATTGAAACGGCTCGTCGAGCTCCTTGGCGAGCTCGGCGATGTGGTCGCCCCCATCACGGGGGCGCGGATTGAAACACCGTGTCGAGGACAAGTATGGGCGCCTGACTGGTCGCCCCCATCACGGGGGCGCGGATTGAAACTCGCCGATAATGCTTGCAGCATCGAGGATGGCGGGTCGCGGAAGCGGTGGTTCCGCTTGTCACGGGTGCGCATGGTCCCGGCGACGCCCATGTTGCCGGCCACAGGTTACCACGGCGGCGGCACTCTACAGCGTCACGGTCCGGGGCGAGTCATTCATCGGCCAGCATGGCCGACCCGCCGCGAATGCGCTCGCAAAAGACCACGGGATGCGTGGCCGGCTCGGCGAGCACGGCCTGGGCGAGGGCGACGAGCTCGTTCGGGGCTGTTTCCCGCCAGAACGTCGCGTAGCGGAAATCAGAGCAGCAGGATCGCGTGGCCTTGAGCAAGGCCGACTTGCTCCTGCGACATGACGATTGCAGCGAACAGGTGACCTTCCCCGCCGCCAGTTCCGCAGCCGTCGCCGCTGTGGCGCAAGTACCATTGTTGGTGGAATCTCAGCGTCCGTAATGAAGGATCGCGGCGGCGATGGTTCCAGGCCGCTGATCGCCCACTTCTCCCTCTGCTCATGCACCGGACCAGCAGGCTCTGGCGCAGCTTATCCAGTCTGACCGTCGTGGGGGCATCCCCGCACGCTCGCTCCCAGAGCCTCCGGCGCGAGTGAACTCACAACGGCGTGGTATGCTGATCCGGTCAGCGACTGTCACGACTCCACCAGGCGGACGCACGCCCTTGATCGTATCCTGACGCCTGTGGTTACAGTTCCCGCATTAACCTCTGCCACCCTTTCATCCGGAAGATGGTCCATGTCCAGTGCCATCGAGATTACAGGCCCAACAGTCTGCGCCAGCGCGGAGTGCGAGCAAGTGATGCGCAGTCTGCCAGCCTGGTTTGGAGTTGAGCACGCCCTCCGCCAGTACGCGCGGGACACCACGCGCCTCCCGACTTTTGTCGCCCACGACGCCGCTTCTCAAGTCACCGGCTTCATCACGCTGCATCACCATTTCATCCACGCCTGGGAGATTCACTGCATCGCGGTCCACGCCCGACGGCGCCGCCAGGGACTGGGCCGGGCGCTTCTGAGGCACGCCGAGCGTTGGGCAGTGGATCGCGGCGCTGTGCTCATGCAGGTCAAAACGATAGCCGACTCCCATCCGAGCGTGGAGTATGAGCAGACACGCCAGTTCTATCGCCGTTGCGGCTACATGCCACTCGAGGTGTTCCCCACGCTCTGGAGGCCGGAGCATCCATGCCTGCAGATGGTAAAGTGGATTGGCACGGGAACCCGCCATGACAGCGCCTGACCTCTACAACGAGCTTGCCGAGCACTACCACCTGATCTACGCCGATTGGGAGCAGAGCATTCAGCGGCAGGCCGCCGCACTCGACACCATCTTCCGCCAATACCTCGGCCCGGGGCCCCATCGCATTGCTGACGTCTCATGTGGCATCGGCACGCAGGCGCTGGGGCTCGCTCAGCTCGGGCATCACGTCAGTGCGTCTGATGTCGCATCTGCTTCCGTGACGCGTGCTCGGCGCGAGGCGACGCGGCGAGGGTTGGCGATCGACTTCGCCGTTGCTCACATGCGGACGTGTGCCGCGCAGCACCGGCCTCCGGTCGACATCGTGCTCAGCGCCGACAACTCGGTGCCCCATCTGCTGACGGACGACGATATCCTCACGGCCTTTCGCGCCTTCTTCCACTGCACCCGACCCGGCGGCCTCGTCGTGGTGACCGTCCGTGACTACGCTGCCGAGGACCAAACCTCGCCCCAGTTGCGACCATACGGCGTACGCAAAACGCTGAATGCCCGACATGCCGTGTTCCAGATCTGGGAGTGGAGCGGGAATCACTACGACACTTCGCTATACATCGTGACAGACGATGACTCAGAAGCCGTCCGCACGGTCGTCGGCCGGTCGCGCTACTACGCGGTCCCCATCGACACACTGCTGTCGCTGCTGACCTCGGCCGGATTCATCGGAGCGCACCGGTTGGACGGCACATTCTTTCAGCCGGTGCTCGTGGCACGTCGACCGGAGGCATGAGGTCTCCAACGCCTCGGTCCGCAATCGCACGCGGGCATCCGGCACGCTCCGGCACACGTCGCACGACACTCGACGGCCCCCGAGATCGCGTATCCGACGAGGGCGCCAACTCTCACCTTAATCAGTTGCGACAGGCGAGGTGCGGCGGGACCTGTTGTCTGGCATTCTGGTACACCTCGGGCCACGGCGACCCTCGACGATCACTGCCCGGAGGCCTTGTGGCGACGATATTTCGGGGGCGCGTGGTGAGCCTGGGCATCGCCGTACGACCTTTCCACGTCGCCAAAACGGTAGACTACCGTTTTGGCATTCGCTTTCAGGCCGCCTCGCCCCACGCAGGCGAGTTCGCTAAATCTGGCGATCGGCTCAAGTTATTTGAATCGGGGTGACAGGATTTGAACCTGCGACCTCTTCGTCCCGAACGAAGCGCTCTACCAAGCTGAGCTACACCCCGTGGACCATGTCCAACCAGACTCCCACCCTGGCGGACGCGGCCGATGGCAAAGCATTGTCGTCGCCAGCCCCCAAAAGGTCAAGTCAGGTTCCCCGCCTGCCCCCGCCTGCCCGGCATCACCACTGCCGCCACAGCCCGCCGCACCCGATTCAACCCCGCAGCCGCCGCGACTGCCGCCCCAGCAGCAGTGCCGCCGCCCCGAGCAGCAGCGCGCCGGCGGCCGGCTCCGGCACCGTGGCCGCGCTCTGCCCAACCAGCAACTGTATGAACGGCGTCACGTCGCCGGTGTCGAACGCCCCGTCGCCGTTGATGTCACCGACCAGCACCGGGTCGATGCCGTACGTTGCCTCGTAGGCGGCCGGGTCCGTCAGCGCCAGGATGAAAGCGGCCATGTCCCCCGTGTCGACGACTCCATCGCGGTTCATGTCGCCGAGCAGGTACTCCGGCTCCGGGATCGCCAGCAGGTCCGTGATGAACTGGCGGTAGGGCTCGAAGGTCACGTCGACGGCCCAGAGGCGCTCGAACTGCGGGGCGTAGACGGCCTTGTCCTCGTGCTCGACGGCCATGGTGACGCCGACGGTGTGCCACGTGTCATTCTCGAAGATCAGCCAACCCCCGCCGGAGTCCCCGTTGCCGACGGTGGCCTCGCCGACGAGGGCGCTGGGATGGTCCACGGCGGCGAAGCGGGCCTGGAGGCTCTCGGTGTGGCCGCCGAAGGTGTCGCCGCTGAACTGGCTCTGGCTGAAGAGGGTGTTGAAGCCCCACACCGGCCCGGAGCTGGCGGGCGAGCCCCAGTCGTAGCCTTGTTGTGGCGGGTTGTGAAATGCGGCGCCGCGGGTGGCGCCGAAGCCGCCGATGGCGACCTCCTCGCCGATCAGATCCTGAAGCCCGCCCTCGTAGAGCGGGGCGTACGCGGGCAGGGCCGGGCCGGCAAAGCTCACCTGCACCAGGCGCAGGTCCACGTCGCCTCCGAAGTTGTGGACGGCCGCGACACTGTAGCTCTGACCGGCAAAGGTCACGCTGCCTGGCGTGCCCTGGTGCCTGGAGGCGAGGAAGAAGTAGGGGCTGATGGCCACGGCCGAACTGCTGCCCCATTTGCCGATGATGCCGTCCGGCGGCAGATCGCGCAGCGAGGCCAGCTCGTCGTGGTCGGGATGGACAATGACCGCTTCAGCCGCGGGGCCGGGAACAAGCATCCCCAGGACAGTGGCGACGAGGAGCCCGATGACACGTTTCGGCAACTTATTCCCTCCATCATCGCGCCGGGCGGACCGCCACCGGGCCTCGCCACCGGCCTTACCATTATTGCATGGACCGGGCCGGCCGCCAACAAAATCGTCCGCGGGCCGGGACAGCCTTCGCAGCTATGGCGATTCTGCGGCCTGTGCAGGGACGGCAGCCGACCGACGCGACGTCGTCAATCGATGTGGAAAACCTCGCGCAGCGGCTCGGACACCGGCGAGTTGTCCGGGTTCGAGGGCATGACGTCCTTCATGTGCGCCCACCAGCGCTGGCACACGTCGGTCCGGGCAATCTGCGCCCAGCGCTGCTCGTCCTCGATCTCGAGGTAGGCGAAGAGCTGCCGCGTCTCGGGGTGCAGGAAGATGGAGTAGTTGTGCACGCCGTGGTCCTTGAGCGTCTGCTCGAGCTCGGGCCAGATGGGGTTGTGGCGTTTCTCGTACTCGGCTTCCTGCCCGGGGTTGACGGACATGACCAGGGCCTTGCGAATCATCAGGCGTTCTCCGCTGCTTCGAGGTAGCCCAGCCGCGCAAGCTCCGGCTGGAGGATATCCATTTCGCGATGGTCGTCGCGCCGCTTCCATCGCCCGACCGCCTCGGGCTTGACGGGCACGAGGCGCAGGTCCAGGCCCAGGAACGCGCCGATGCGCCGCACCGTCGCCTGCTGATCGAGCACGAAGTCCTCGAAGCGCACCTTGACGACGTGGGCCGGCGCGGGCGTGTCGCGCATGATCTGGGCCTGGTAGAGGTAGCTGATCGCCCGGCGCTCCATCTCGTCGCGGGCCTCGGGCACCGGCACACCGAAGCGGGCCATGTCGTCGGTGACGTGCTTGCCCCCGATGCAGTCACGCGGGTCGCGCACCCAGTGGATGTAGCGGGCATCCGGGAACAGGCGCACGATCCACGGGTAGCAGAGCGTCGTCTCGGGGATCTTCCATCCGCGCCAGGCGTCGCGGCCCCCGGGCGAGTCGATGACGCTGTCCAGGAACGAGCGCAGCAGGCGGGTGAACGCCGGGTCGATGGGCATCGTGCGCAGCCTGGAAAAGTCCCAGCGCATGTCGCCGACGTAGTCGACGTACCTGGCGATGACACGACAGGCCTCGTACATGTCCTCCGGCGGCAGCAGATCGCCCGCCGGGTTCTGCGGGATGCCCATGTACACGCCCGAGCGGCTGAGCGTGTGCGAGATCGCCCGCGTGCCCGAGTGCCCCCGACCGATGATCGTCACCAGCCGGCTCTGGTCGCCCATCACGGCCGTCAGCTCCGCAGCGCTACTCATCGTTGACCTCCTCGTGGGTGCCACGGTATGTCCGCGAAGCGGCAAGCCGTGCGGTGGACGAGAAACGCACGGCTTGCCCTTCGGGTCAAGCCGCGGCACCCACTGGCCGGGCAAAGCCTACTCATCCTTCGCCTCCTTGGCTTGGAGCTTCTGCGCCTGCCGGGCGTCGCCGATGAACAGCTTCTCGTATGCCTCGTCGCTGGAGCTGAACGGCGCGCCCTTGCCCCCGCTCCAGTCGCCGGGGTTGTAGATCGGGTTCTCCCGCCCCGTCTCCTGCTCGCGCTGGGCGATGAACCGCTGCATGCGCCCGCGCAGCATCTCGACCACGTCAGGCTCCGACTCCGCCACGTTGTTCGTCTCCAGCGGATCCTCGACAAGGTTGTACA
>SLDI01000442.1:0-5495 GCA_007125385.1 Phycisphaeraceae bacterium
GACGACGAGCCGATCGTCGTGACGATGCCCTCGCCGACGCGGGCGATGATGGTCTCTTCGGTGGCACCGCCGACGAGGCGGGCGATGTTGGCGCGGACGGTGACGCGGGCGTGGGCCTTGAGCTGAATGCCGTCCTGGGCAACGGCGTCGACGGTTGATCGCCCCGACGTCTCGCTGGGGCAGTCGATGACCTTGGGGTTCACCGAGGTCTGCACGGCCTGGAGGATGTCGCGGCCGGCCAGGTCGATGGCGCAGGCGGTGTCCCAGGGCAGATCGATCTTGGCGCGATCGGCGGCGATGAGCGCGGTGACGACGGTGGGCACGCGGCCGCCAGCGAGATAGTGGGTCTCAAGCTGGGCGGTGGAAATATCCAGCCCGGCCTTAACGGCGCGGATGCGGGAGTGGACGACCGTGCGCGGGTCGACCTTGCGGAAGCGCATGCCGATGATGTCGACGAAGCGGACGTAGGCGCCGGAGAGTTGGGCCTGGAGCCAGAGGTTGAAGTACTGGATCACGAACATCAGGACGATGAGCGCGATCAGGCCCGCCACGACCAGCACGGCGGTCAGGGCCGCGGTGCCGGCGCCCTGCGCCAGCGTCGAAAGCAGATGGGGGGCGTGCATGTCTGTCTCCTTGAATCTCCCCCGATGGTCGGTCGCGGCCTGGCGGATGAACACCGCCTGCAGCGTTGGGTGACGCCATTCTAGGCCTGCCCGGGCTAGCCGACGCGGATTCGGCCAGCGAGGCCGCCACGCTCGATCTTGGCTGGGACCAGCAAGGCGAGCTATCATGGCCGCCTTGCCGACGAGGCGTTGTGCCCGAAGCCCATGCCGGTGCTGACCCATGCACCGTGGTCTTTGCCCCGGATAGATGACCGGCCGCGTTGCCTAACTGGACAGCGCAATTTTGTATGTCGAATCAGATGCCGAAGATACGGAACATACCAGGTCGAGCCGAGATGGACACCTGCACAACCCATCCGGCGGATCGGCGGGAAGGCTCCGGACCGCTACGGGGCTCGCTTCGTTTGACACATACCGCGGTATAGGTCCCACAGCCGCGATGAAAAGTTGCGCTGTCCAGCTAATGTAGGCTGGTCCGTGGCAAGACGGTATCCCAATCATGGGAGAGGTGAGTCATGGACATGAACATCGACCAGGACACGTACAAGCGGATCGAGCAGCTCATCGGCTCCGCCGACAGCCCGGTGGGCATTGACGCCAAGAAGACGCACGTGCTGATTCTGCACAAGCTCACCCAGATCGAGCAGCGGCTGGCCCGCCTGGAGCAGTCGTCGGACCGTGCCGACGGACCATCGGCATCGCGGTAACGCGGCCGAGGCGGATGCCCGGCTGCTTCGAGCGAGAGGCCCGGGAGGCGCGGCGTCACCTCGCCGACGGCGAATTTCCTGAGCGCAAGGAGAACCCCATGATCCGCATCCGCTGGTTCGCATCGCTGCTGTGCCTGTTCGGTCTCGCAACGGCGTCGGTGCTGGCGCAGGAGGTTCGCATCGAGCCGACGCCCGCTCAGGGGCAGAGCCGGAGCGCGGGCCGCGGATCGGCCCGGCGCACCGCATCCGCCTCGCGGCCGTCGCTGAGGCGGACGGATCGTTCACCATCTATCACTGAAGCGTCCGCAAATGAACGCCCGACTGCTTTTACGGTACCCGGCAAAAGCCCTGGGCCGGCACGTCCAAGGCGCTGTTGAACTTGCTCGACATGTTCTGAAACGCGACCAGTGCGGTCAACTCGACCACCGCATCCTCGTCGAAGTGCTGGCGAAGGCGATGCTTCAACGCCTCGTCCACGTGCCGATCCGAGAGCGTCATCGCCTCGGCATACTCCAGCGCGGTCCGCTCAACATCACCGAAAAGCGAGCTCTCCCGCCACCGCTCCACGGCCGCGACCTTGTCCATGCTGCCCGCCCGCTGGGCCAGCGTCGCCGAGTTGATGTCCACGCAGAAGCGACACCAGTTCAACTGCGACACCCGCACCGTCACCAGGGACCGCAGCCCGGCATCGAGTGGACTGCGCCGCCGATCCAGCACGCCGTAGAGCAGCGCCACGGCCATGAACAGCCAAGGCACGCGCGCCCAGAGCAGCGCCGGCACCAGCACCTGCCCGTATTTGCGCTTCTGCCGCCGGAAGAATGGCCGCAGGTACCAGGGCGTCTCCGAAACCGACTTCGCATCAATCCACATGCACCACCTCACGAACAGCGGCTCACGCCTCTCGAACACGGCTTTGCGACACGTCATCAACGAACGGCTTATCGCTGTCCGTGGTGCCGCCGCTGGCACGTTGGACATCCCCGGCCCGTGCGACGAGGCTGAGGCCGCCGGCGTGGGTCACGGCTCACCTGCCGCGATCGGCGCCAGCGGGCCGATGTACTCACGCGCCACCACGACGTGGTCGAACTGCACACGGTGATGCGGATCCGGATCCTCCACACCTGCCCGCTCGATGCTGCCTGGCGTCACGTAGTGCAGCAGCCAGAGAAAGTTGAGCTTCAGCCGCTCGTCCGTGCGCCAGCGAAAGCCCTCGAAAGTCTCTTCGCCATCCTCGTCCACCGCAAAGCCCATGCCCGTCCAGCGCGTGTGCCGCGAGCCGGGGGCAATGTGCGCCACAAGCTCGCCGTCCAGCCACAGCGCCAACTCGCCATCGCGCTTCGCCGGGGCGCTGTTGAGCCTGACCATGACCTCGACGCACTGCCATTGGCCGCGCGGCGCGACGTGGTGCTCGGCCGGCCTCAGGCCGTTGCCCCAGTAGCGCCCGTCGGCCGATTGCTTCATCTCCGGCCAGTAGACGTAGAACGCCCACGCCCCCGGCGGTTCAACCCGCCCGCGTTCCGCAAAAGGCTGCGTGCCGATGACGAAGCGGTCGTCGCCCGTCGGCCGCGTGCCCGCGCCACCCTGTGGCCATCGCGTGGCCGGGTGATAGCCCCCGACGCGCACGAAGTGGTGCAGGTAGCCGGCGTCCTCGGCGAAGCGGACGTAGAAGCGCACGAACACCACGTCGTCGACCGGCTCGGGCAGCCGCGTGTACAGATGCCCGCCATGGTTTTCGCCCAGCGTGGCGGTGCTGTGCAATGACCGCCGACCGGCGCTGCCCGGCGGCACGTCGTCCGCGAAGCTCAGCACCGCGCCGCCGGCGTTGCTCACGTTGTCCCACCGCTGGCCGAGCTGCTCAAGCGAGCCATGCTCGAAGTCCTCGAACAGCAGCACGGCCGGGTCGTCCGCCAGGCCTTGGTCGGCGGGGTAGCCGGCCGCCAGCCCGAGCCCCTCGGGTAGCGGCTCGGCCAGCGCCGCGGGCGTGAGCGTGAAGATGACAAGAAGGGAGCCCGCGACCAACCGCTCGTAACAGGTGCTCAAGGCCATGGGAATCTCCTGGTACACGACAACGGGCCGGCCGTTACGAACCCTTCTTGCGGTAGATGTTCAACCCCACCTTCTCCTCGCGCTCCGGCACCGACACGTTGCCCTCGGTCGAGGCGACGATAATGGTCTTGCCCGAGGACGAGGGGCCGAACTCCTTGCTCAGGTCAACGCGTATGGTGAGGATGTCGCCGTCGACGGACATTTCCACGTTCTTCATGGGGGATTCCTCGTGAACATCGGCTTGGAGCAGTACGGTCGTTCCGGTCGGCTCCAGCTTACCACGCGCGGTCGTGGGCCGCGCCAGCCCACGGACCTCTTTATACTGACGGTTTCATCTGACTGAAGGACACGCCCATGCCCGACCTCGCCCAGACGCTCAAGCAGGAGATCCGCCGCCTCGCCCGCTCGCAGGTCAAGGCCGAGACCGCCAAGCTCCGCGAGGACAGCGCCCGCTACCGCCGCGACATCGCCGAGCTCAAGCGGCAGGTGGACAAGCTCACCCGGGAGATATCGTTCCTTCGCCGCCAGGAGCAGAAGCGTGTCACGGCACAGCCCGCGGCGGACGCGGCCGAGAGTGTGCGGTTCTCGCCGAAATGGCTCAAGGCCCACCGCCAGAAGCTGGGGCTGTCCCAGGAGGATTACGGCAAGCTCGCCGGCGTCAGCGGGCTGACGATCTACAACTGGGAGAACGCCAAGACGAAGCCGCGTCAGCAACAGCTCGCGGGCTGGGCGGCGATCCGGGATCTGGGAAAGCGAGAGGCGATGAAGCGGTTGGAGCTGTTGGGGCGGTGAGACTACAGGGCGACGTTCTCATCGGAAGAACGCGCCCGGGACGAGCCGCACAGCGCCGATCATCGTGAGGCGTTTGATCAAAGCCATCTCCAGCGTTGGACCGGCACAAAACCTCAGAACCACGCCATGACCCAACCAATTACGGTGACGAGCATTCAAGTCGGTTTGCCCCGTGATTGGGGGACGCCCGATGCGGCCGATGCTCTGGACCGGCCGTGGCGATCCGCAATCTTCAAGCAGCCCGTATCCGGGCCGGTGTGGTTGAGTCGGACCGGGCTCGACGGTGACAGCCAGGTCGCCCCGACGCACGGCGGGCCGGAGATGGCCGTGCTTGCCTACGCCCAGGCCCACTACCCGCGCTGGCAAGCTGAGCTCCAGCGCCACGACACCGCCGTCGGCGGCTTTGGCGAGAACTTCACCGTCCGGGGCCAGGATGAGACCGACGTCTGTCTCGGCGATGTCTACGCGGTGGGCGACGCGATCGTGCAGGTCTCCCAGCCGCGCACGCCATGCTGGAAGCTCGCCCGCCGGTGGCGGCAGGCGGACCTGGTTGAGCGGGTGTTGGCCACCGGCCGCCACGGCTGGTTCTTTCGCGTGCTGGAGGAAGGACACGTCAGCCCGGGCCAGTGCCTGGCGCTGCGGGACCGGCCGCTGCCCGCCTGGTCCATGGCACGCGTGGGTGCGATCAAGCATGGTCGGGAGGTGGACTCTGCCGGTGCCGCCGAACTGGCTTACTGCGAGATGCTGGCACCGGATTGCCGCGCCGCAATGGCAAAGCTGGCCCGGGCGGCCCGGTAGTTCACGGGCCCGTCCCTCCGCCCCAGATCGTCGCCCATCCCGCTACCAGCTACACCGAACTGCCTGCCGATCCTCTGACACGGCCTTTCATCACCCCAGCACATCCCCAATCCGACACCCGGATCGACAAGTGGTCCGCGTCACCGCCTGTCCCCACGCACCCGCAGCGCGCGTGTTTACGGCTGGCGATCACGCAGCCGCTGATTGGCCTCGGCAATCGCCTCGAGCTGCCAGGCGCGGGCGTTGTCCGCCGTGATGCTCCACTCGCCAACCTGATGATGCAGGTCATAGACCCAGAGCGCCGCCAGCGGCACATGGCGCTCGATGCGGTCGAGCTGCTCGTGAAACCGCTCACGCTCCTCATCGCTGAACGACTCGCCGCGCATCCCGAACTCGCCGACGAACAGCACCTTGTCCAGCCCCCGGGCCAGGTGAAGGCCGATCAGCCAGTCGGGGCGATCGTCGCCGTGATGCTCGTAATCGCGTGCGCCGATTGTGTCGACGGGGTCAGGGTTGTCGCCCGCCCACA
>SLDI01000481.1:0-5493 GCA_007125385.1 Phycisphaeraceae bacterium
GCCCATGACCTGGGGCGGTTACCTGCCGCTGCCGGGCGTGGTCAGCAGCGCGACGATCCTGCTGCCGCCGGAGAGCGACGCGTGGTCGGCCGAGCGCCGGCGGGCGGTGCTGCTGCACGAGCTGGCTCACGTCAAGCGGTGCGACTGCCTGACGCAGACGCTGACGCAACTCGCGTGCGCGTTGTACTGGTTCAACCCGCTGGTGTGGGTGGCGGGGCAGCGCATGCTGGTCGAGCGTGAGCGGGCGTGCGACGACATGGTGCTGCTGAGAGACACGAAGCCCAGCGATTACGCCGAGCATCTGCTGGAGATCGCCACGGGCCCGCAGGCAGGCTACTTCGCGGCCCACGCCGGCATCGCGATGGCGCGGCGGAGCAAGCTGGATGGCCGGCTGGTGGCGATCCTGGATCAACATCGCAACCGCCGCGCGATGAGCCGGGTGGGCGTGGCGTTGGTGGCGACGCTCATCGGTGCGGTCGTGGTGCCGGTGGCGATGTTGCAGGGGGAGACCCGCCTCAGTGTCGAGGCGAATCAGGAAGAACACCGTGACGGCCCTGATGATCAACTCGTCCAGGTCCAGTTGCCCGCCATCGGTGAATTAGCGCTGGTGGGCGTGGCGAGATTGAACCGCGAGGATGAAGACACCGTTTGGTGGTCGCCTGATGGTCGCAGGCGGATCGATCCGCCGTACGGCACAATCGATAGAGGCTTCAGCGTCCCCAGCTTCGAGGGCTCGCAGGCGTATCAGCTCGCCTTGCGGACCGTCGGCGGTGAGGCAGCGGACCTGGGACTGGTGGTTGTGACAGAGCAGGGCCGCCAGTATGACTTTGATGTGCCCGCTTATCGCGGGCCGGACGGGGCACGTGAGGCGGTTGATGATATCCGGCCTGTCGCCCTATACGCCGATCCGGAACCAGGCCGCGTCAACCTTCGGTTCGGGGTGGCCACCGGGCAGTGGACGACGGGTTTCATCGTGCCCGGCACCGACGGGGCGAGAGGCATGGGCCTTGGCCGGGACACGCCCTACGGCTTGATATTGTCAACGCCTGGTGTCGACCGGCGGGGTCGGGTCTACTTCGACCTTTCTCACAATACGCCAACGCACCAACTTCGCGCGATATGCACGTTGACGGAAGGAGAACCTGTCGTACCGTCGCATACCGACACACGCTACGGCCGTATCAATCGAACTCGGGTGTACTTCGATGACTTGGACGTGGCGAACATCGA
Source organism: Phycisphaeraceae bacterium (assembly GCA_007125385.1). Taxonomy (GTDB): domain Bacteria; phylum Planctomycetota; class Phycisphaerae; order Phycisphaerales; family Phycisphaeraceae; genus SKPT01. Next base: position 1,231 of record SLDI01000481.1, read on the forward strand.
TGAAGTTCACGTTCAGTTTCGCGAGTATCATTGGGTCGAGTTCCGCGACGTCTCGTTGCAGCCGGGGCACGAGACGGAGGTGGAAGTGGAGGTGGTGGCTGACCCGGGCGAGGCCCGCGACGGCGCCCAACCCGGCGAAGCGTTCGGCCCCGTCCGCGCCCTCACGCTGGGAGACGAGCCGGCGTTCGTAAGCTTCAAGCGCCAGGCTGTGGTGGAACTGGACGACTGGGATGTCGAAGGACGCGCGGGGCTTGAGCACTATCGCGAGCTTGGCGTGGATGCGATCTTCCACCTTGAAGAACCGGTAGCCGGGCTGCTGGTGATGGACACCATTGTCTTCCCGCTTGAGCCACGCGGCCTCGATGTTTTTCCGCCACAGGCGTTTGTCCAACGCCTCGACTTTCTGGAAGCCGCCACGCTGACCCCCCTGCGGGCGGACGCACCGAACCAGTACCTGTTCCGGACGCGCGACGGAACCACAGGCCTGATGCGCATCGCCGATATGCAGGACGACCCGCCCGAGCTGACCATCGAGTACCGGCTGCTTGAAGTCCCAGGGCCCGTGGAGCCAGCCGAGAGCCGGCAACGCGACGCACGTTGGCAATCCCTGGGCTCGCTCCTGCAAACCGTGCGATCACAACTTGACCTTTACCGCATTCAGCACGATTCACACCCGACGCATTGGTGGCAGTTGACCGAGAAGACCAACCGCCGCGGCACGACCGACCCGACCGACGGGGAACTCGCATGGGGCCCCTATCTCCAGTCGGTGCCACGCAATCCCTTCCACGACGCACGCCCCACGGCCGACGACCCGATCGATGGGCATGGCTGGGCGTACGATCCCGAGACGGGGACATTCGAGGCGATCGTCAACGGCACACCGGTTTCACCTTTGGATCTCCTGGACGCTTCGCTGCAGCCGGGGCACGAGACGGAGATGGAAGCGATGGCAGGTGCTGACGGGCCCTTCCGGGGGAGGTTGAACGAGGACGCTTTCGTGGAACTGGCGGGCGTGCGGCGGAGCAGGCCACGCGACGATCAATTCAGCGGGTGGTGGCGGCCGGACGGCGGCCGGCTGACCGCGCGGCCGTACGACGGGTTCTCCATGAGCGTCAGCGATGGTTACGAGTTCGCGCTGCGGCTGGCCGATCCGCAGATGGACGTGGTCGTGCGCGGGCCGGAGGACGCCGAAGTGTCCGACGTCCGCCCGGCCGGGCAGCCGATGGAACCCGATGCGCCGCTGCGCGGCTTCGTTATGTCAGGTCTGGCGGCGGACCGCCGGGCGGTTGATTTTCAGGTGGGTGTAGCCCACGGGCCATGGGAGGACGTGGCGCGGTGGCGCTTTCCGTTTGAAGAGCCAGTGGAAGGCCGTGATGCACTGGCGAAACGCCTGGACGTCACCCCGCCCGAGGAACAGGTGCTGGCGGCCCGGGAAGGCCACGAGGTGCGGGGGCTGCGGGTTCGGGCTGCGCATGCCTATGAGCAATGGGACACGCGTGTGGTGCTGATCGATCGGCAGGGCAACGTACATGTCGCTGCTCGGAGCCGCGATGTCAGTCGTAACAGAGTGGGTGGCAGCGTGGATGCCCCGGTTTACCGGGAATACAGGTACGCGGGAATCGCGCTGGAGGATCTGGAGGAGATGCGTTTCCAGAAGCGATCCTATCGGTGGGTGGCGTTCCGCAACGTTTCGCTGCAGCCGGGGCACGAGACGGAGGTGGAGGTGGAGCCGGGCGAAGTCCGCGACAACCTCCCACCCCAACCCGCCGAGTCGCAAAGGCCGAGCTTTGGCCCGATCCTCGCGCGCACCATCAAGAACTACAACCAAAGCGAAGCCAACCACGCCAGCTTCCTGGACCTCGACACCGGCGAGCAGCCGCTGCCCGAGCCGGAGCAGGGCGATCAGGGTACACCCGACTATACGCGCTGGGTTCGCGAGGCGGGCATTGATCTGATGCGGCATCAGGCCGCGCCGGATGACTACCCCCTTCTCACCCACCGCCTGCTGGCCATGCCCGCTGATGACGACGCCTGGGACCGCTACAGCGCCGAAGAGCTTGTTCGCTACTTCGAGGACGTTCGTGATCTCACCCCCGCCACCGTGGGCTGGCTCGACGCCAAGGGCGGGCTGCCCACCACGTATCGATTCAAGACGCGTGCCGGCTCGATGGGCCTGCTGCAGGTTACCGGTCTGGCCGAAACGGGGATCAATATTCGCTACAAGCTCGTCGAGGGCGGCGGTAACGAAGCGGACGACGGCCACGTTCAGCCTAACGACCGCGGAGCGCATAACGATGAGGAACCAGGTGTGGCCACCCCCCCGGGTTTGCTCGCCTTCCGCATCGCCGCGACGCCGGACACGGTCGCGGACGTGGACATCGGCGAGTACCGTCGCCAGCTCGCCGAGCATGGGCCGGATGCGGGTGTTGATCGACCGTGGCGGTGGTTCCCTATCGCCGATGCCGAAGCGTTCGCTGAGGACGACGAGGACCGGGCACGCCTGCATAGCGACCCGGCGCGGTTCTTTGCCCAGCGCCGCATGGTCGGGGCCGAGCACGATGGGCGGTACCACCTGCTGCTGGCCAACCACGAGCCGCTGGTTTTGACGGGCATCGGCCGTGAGGACGCCGAACGCCGCGTGATCAACGTCGGGCTGGCCATGGACCAGATGGGTCGCCCGGCGATCAGCATCGAACTCGACGCGCGGACGGGCCTGGCATTGCAGGCGCTGACGCGGCCGCACCTCGGCGAGCCGATGGCCATCGTCATGGATGGCCAGGTGCACAGCGCACCGCGGCTGCAATCGAGCATCGGCTCTCGCGTCCAGATCACGGGGCGCGGGATGGACGGGCCGGCGATGCAGCGACTGGTCGAGCGCCTGCAAGGCCCACAGCCAGCGCCGCCGCTGCGCGGCGGCGACGTGATCTCCATCCACATCTTCGAATTGCTCCAATCCGGCCGCGACAACGTCGAATCGCGGCGCATCAACGCCGCCGGCCAGGTGCGCCTGCCACATCTCGGCGTCATCGACGCCGCCGGGCGCAGCCGGGATGAGCTGGAGGAGCACATCGCCGAACGTCTGCACGACGCCGGCGTGCTGCGTCGGCCGAGCGTGCGCGTCCGCGTCTGGCAGCGGCACGAGGGCGAGGCGCCGTTTGAGGACCCTGCCATTGAGCCCGGTGAACGCCTGCAACTGCGCATTTATGAGCTTGAACGTGCGGGCGCGGATTGGGGCCGGCTCGTCGGAGTCGACGACCATGGCCGCATCGAAATTCCCCACCTCGGCGTGGTCGCCGTCGCCGGCCTGAGCACGAAGCAGGCCGAGGATCGCATCATCGAGCGTTTGGCGGAGGCCGAGGTGCTGCGCAACGCGATCGTGCGGGTCACGCCGGAGGCGGTGCGCCATGCCCAGCGGCTGGGCGTGCTGCAACTGCGCGTCGAGCTCCTGGAGTACCGGCTCCGGCGGGCCGAGGCTCTGGACGAAGCCGGCCGCGCCGGACTCGATGAGCTCACTGACGCCCAATCGCAACTCGCCGAGGCGCGCCTGGCCCTGGCCGCTCTGGTCGGCAATCATCACCGGGCCGTTGAGCAGCTCGAGACGCTCGTCACGGTACAGCAGCGTCGCGTGGATCGACTTCGCATGTTGATCGAAGCCGGCCGCTCCGCGCCCGATGACGTGACTGAGGCTGAGCTGGAGCTGCGCGAGCTGGAGGAGCGGCTGGAGCGTCGCAGGCAGGCGGTGCCGGCCAACGGCAAGGCTGAAGATCAGCCCGATGCCCGCCGCGACGCGCAGCCGCCCGACATCCGGGTCGTGGCGATCGGCCGCGTGGTGGATGTCGCTTGAGCGGCGGACGTGCGGCTTGCCCTGCCGGTCAAGCCGTGGCACCCCGCGCCAGGCCTTGACCTGAATCCGCATAGACCTTGGGTTTTCAGTGTTCAGGCGTTGTCCGGCCCAGCGCCGGGCGACGATATGCACAAGAGCCAGCTGGGGGATTCGAACCCCCGACCTGTGCTTTACGAAAGCACTGCTCTACCGCTGAGCTAAGCTGGCGAAGGGCTTGTCCGCGGCGTCTGGTGGGCCCGTGGAGCTGGTGACGTCTGTCCCGGCCTGTGGACACCGGCCGGCGGTCGGCGTGATGGCGAAGTCTACAGCAGCCGCCGGCCCCGTCAAGCCGGGTGCGCCCACGGGCCGGGGGCGATCGTCCGGGGCCGGCGCCGCTGTGGCCTGACCCGGCGGGCGCTGCGGCGCGGTGGCGCGGC
>SLDI01000059.1:0-5492 GCA_007125385.1 Phycisphaeraceae bacterium
CGCCACCGCCACACCCCCGGACGCCTCATCATCCCACGCGCCGACGGCCTCCAGCCACGCCTCGCGCACATCCGTCGGCCCCGTCATCGCCAACGCCGACACACGCAGCCCCGGCTCCGGCACGCCGTCGACCAGCACCACCGGCTCAACCGCCGGCCACGACCCTCGCTGCTGCACCGCACCCACCGTCGCCTGCATCGCCACACTCCCATCGCCGGCAACACGCCGGCCGCCCTGCCCTCAACACCGTGCTCAAACCCGGGGCATGCCCCCTCCGATCACCCACGCGCCCTCACGCCAGCTCAATCCCCACCTCGCGCTTGGCCCGCGGCCGCACCACCGCCGACCACGGCGTCATCTGCGCCACCCCATCCCGCGACACCACGCGCCAGCGATACCGCCCCGACATTTCCGGCAACGCCACGCGCACCTCCGCCACGCGCTGCCGCGGCTGCGGCGTCAACGCCGCCATCGTCACCGGCTCCGAGGCCCCGTCGGCCTTCCCCTCCAGCACCACCTCGCTCACGCCACACGCCGCGATGTCGCGCTCCCACACCGCGCGCACCACCACCTCGCCGGCCTCGACCCGCACCGGCCAATCGCGATGCCCCGGCCAAACCGGCATCCACGCCGGCCGCCGCGCCACGCCCTGATCGTTGATCACCCGCACACCGCGCAGCCCCGCCTCGCGACGGCCGGCCTCATCCACGCGACGCACCACGTAGTATCCCGCCTCGCCCTCGACCGGCCGCAGCGCCTCGCCCAGCGCCAGCGACCGCGCCTCGGCCCGCCGCATCGCCGCCGGCTCATCGTCGCGCAACTCCGTCACCCGTCGCATCGGCCCATACACGTCCCAGCCCGCACGCTCGAAGCCCACCCGCATCAGCGGATCGCCCACCAGGTACAAGCCCTCACGCACCATCGGCAGCGCCACCATCCACGCCTCGCCCAGCGTCCAGCCGCGCCGCAGCGCCTCGAAGAACGGCCGCGGGTACGGCACCGCGCTGGGCGAGTACGACTTGCTCGACGCCGCCGCCGACGCGTAGCCCGCCGACAGCGCCGCCTCGATCCAGTTCGACCCGCCGCCGCTGCGCAGCGTCCGCGCCTCGCCCGGCAGCGACAGCTCCACGCAACACACCCGCCGGCCGCCCGGCTCGCCGAAGAACCCCGTCACCACCGCCGGCTGGCCCCAGCCCCAGTACCACGCGTCCTCGGCGATCGACTCAAACGAGGCCGACTGCCCCGGCTCGCTCACGTCACCGCTGATCTGCGCCGCCAGCCGCGTCCGCTGCCGGTCGATGCTCTGCCACCAGTCGAGCATCTGCGCCGTGCCCCAGTCCTGCGCCGGGTCGCCGCCGGCAAAAGGATCGAACCACAGCCGCCCCCCGCCGGCGCCCGCCTCGCCCAGGCCCGCGGCCATCACGCCGTCGGCGCGCTCGATCAACGCCTGCGACGCCGCCACGTCCGCCCCATCCATCCGCGCCGTCATTCGCCAGCCCAACATGTCCGCGAACGTCGGCCGCTGCGGCATCGCATCGGCCGCCAGGTGGTTGAACACCGGCCAATGATCCGACGCCGGCGAATGCATCAGCGCCGGCACCGGGTCCAGGTGCTGCTCGCCCAGATCGTGGAAATCCACATAGCCCGGCACACCATGGCCCAGCAGCACGCCCATGACCTGCTCATCCAGCCCCGTCTGCGCCAGGTACGCGTTCACCGCCTCCACCAGCGCCGCGTACCCCGGCCCGTCGATCACCTCCTCCGTCGGCAGCGCCAGGCCAAGCAGGTTCGCATACGGCACGCCCCGCGCCGCGCGGTACGCCTCGGCCCAGTCCCACGCACCGGCCACCGACGCGTTGTACACCACCAGCCAACGCGCCGGATCGTCCGCATGCGCGCCCGTCGGCTCAACCACCACCGGCCCGATGTACGCCTCGCCGATCGCCCACTCGTCCAGGTCGATCACCCCCGCCAGCGCCGTGTCCTTGAACACCGCGCCGAGCCAGGCATACGCCGTCACCGCGCCGGACAGATCACCGCTGAGCTCATCGCGCAGCAGCCCGTCCACCCACAGCGCCGCCTCGCCCGCCGACGCATCGACCTTCACCTCCACCGCGTGCCAGGGGCGCTCGCCCACGTCCGCCTCGAGCACGTGCTCGTCGCCCACGACCAGCCGCGCCACCTTCGTATCCGCGTCGTAATCGACATGCCAGGTGTTGACGCGATCGCCATCGAGCCCGCCGGCGATCCACGCCGCCCCGCCCGCGGCCGCGCCGCCGCGCAGCATCACGCGCACGTGCACGCGATCCTTCACCCCCCCCAAGGGCATGCTCGATGAACGCCCCATCGTTGCCCGGCTCGCACGCCACCCGCATGCCCAGCGTGCCGCGATCGGGAAAACCCGCCGCCTCGCTCTGCATCAACGTCACGCCCATCAGCACACCACCCTCCGCTGAACCGCTGCATCGCCCGCTTCACGCCGCGGGCGCGAACACCGCGCGCCCGCGTTGCCACAGCCCGACCACCTCCGCCGCGCCGAGCACGTGCTCGTACAGGGCCACCTCGCCCAGGTCGCCATTGACGCCGAAGATCTCGTGGCCGATCCGGAACCCGTCCATCGCCGGCGAAACGGCGGACGTGTGCGAGCCGGTGTCGACCTGCTGGCCGTCCAGCCACAGCGCCATGTCGCCGTTGGCCGACCGCCTCACCGCGACCTGGTGCCACTTGCCGTCGCGATGGTCCTGCCCGCCATGCTCGAGCACGACCGAGCCGTGAATCCCCACCGCCAGGCGGCCGTCCTCGAACGTGCCGACCCACCACGCGTTGGCATGATCGACGACGTACATCCCGAGCTCGCTCTGCTCGGTCCGCAGCCAGAACACCAGCGTGTACGTCGCATCCGCCGCCGAGGGGATCATGTTCTGCCCCGCCCGCGCCCGGTTGCCGCTGCCCGGCAGATGGACCGCCGTCGTTGCGTCGCGCGCCACCGGCCCCGCCACCGCCGACGCGCCGCCCACGACCTCCAGACCCGGCGCCCCACCGGTCAGCTCCACCACCTCCTGCCCGGCCGCGTCCAGCTCGCGCCAATACCCCGCCGGACCCAGGCCCATCACCGCCGCCGCGTAACCCGACCACGTCGCCGGCCCCGACGCCAGCTCGCCCCAGTCCGCCACCTCGAAGTCCACGCGCTTGGTCATCGCTCACGCCTTCAGCATCGTCTCGAAACGCCGGTCCAGCACGCTCACGATCGCCCCTTCCGCCAGTTCCACCTCCGCCAGCTTGATGTGCGGGCCCGCCGGCCAACCATCGGCCGATGCCCCGGCCTCCACCTTCGCCTCGCCCGCCTCCTCCACCAGCCACACCAGCGCCGTGTCGTTGTTGTGCGTCGCCAGCTCCAGCTCACCACCGCCATACGCCACCACCACCGCGTCGACCGTCGCACGCCCCGGCATCACGCGCACCGTTGTCGCCGAGGCCGCATCCCGCACCACCCGTAGCGCCCCCGCCGACGACTCCGCCAGCAGATGCAGCGCCCGCACCAACCACGCGTAATACGGTTGCAACCCGTTGGCCGGATACGCCAACCCCGTCACCTCATGCCGCGTCCCCACCAACGCCTCAATCTCCGCCTCCGTCAACTCACGCACCACCATCATGCACCTCCCCTTCCCAATTCCTCATTCTGAATTCTGCATTCTGCATTCTGCATTCCGCATTCAACCTCACCCCGGCTCATCCGCACGCACCACCACCAGCACCACCACGTCGCGCGCCTCCTCGCTCACGCTCCCGCTCACGTCCCGCACCAGGTCCAACGTCAGCACGTCGCCTCGCGACACCTGCTCCGTTCCGTCGTCCTTGACCACCGCCGCCGTCCCATCGCCCTGACCCGTGCTGCGAAAGCCCGGCCCATCCGCGTCCGTCAGCTCCGGCGCCGTGGCCGTCACCTCCACGCCGTTGACCTTCACCACCGCGCTCACGCCGTCGCCCGACGCGCTCGACTCGATGTTGCCCCCCGCCGACAGCACCACCTCACTCACGCGCCCATCCACCGGCACCACGCCCATCACCCGGGCCGTCTCGTCCGACGTCAGCGCGCCCTCGTGAGCCCAGCTCACCGGCAGCACGCCCACCAGCGCGTACTCCGTCGCCCCCGCGAGCCCGTAACGCTGACGCAGTTGCCCGTTCGCCTCGTCCACCATCAGGTACGTGTCCAGCGGCAGGTGCCCGGCCAGCGTGAAGCGCAACCCAAGCCGCGCCCCCGCCGCCGCGCTCTCGTTGATCAGGCGCAGATGCGCCTCATCGTCCTGGTCGTAGTAGAACTGCTGATGCGCATGCAGCACGTCGGCGATCGCGCCCGGCCCGGCGCACAACAGGCTCAGCGCCGCCGCCGTCACCGCCTCGTCCACGCCATCCAGCGCCGCGTTGATCCGCTCCACCTCGGCCGTCACCCCCAGCCCCAGCAGGCTCGGCTGCCACAGCAACGCCTGCCCACGCAGATCCTCCACCTGCTCGATCGCCTCCGCCCCCGCCACCACCTTCGCCAGCGCCACACCACCGCCCGGCTCACCCGGCAGCCCCAGCTCGCTCCACGCCAGCTCGCCGTCACCATCCAGCCAGAGCCACGTCGTCGCGCCCGGCGCTACCGCATGCCCCTCGACGCCGGCGAACACCACCGCCGCGTCACCCACGAACGCCCGCCCGCCGCGCACCCCCACGCTCAGCTCGCCGTCCTGGTACACGCGCAGGTCGTTCGCCCGCTCGAATGCACGCAGCAGCCGATGCAGCATCCGCCTGAACTCCAGGTAGTACGGGCTGCGCCCCGTCTCGATGTATTCGACCCCCGTCGCCTCGTCGCGCGACAGCGCCAGCAGCGCCGCATCATCCGGATACCACTCGCCCATCACCACACCTCGCCTTCCGCCAGCCAACGCAGCGTAAAGTCCTCATCCATCCGCACCGCCGACGCACCGCTCGGCCCACGCGACACCGACATGGCGCCCAGCTCCGTCACCTCGCCCAGCTCCGCCCCGTCCGCACCGCGCACCGCCAGCGCGATCTCATGCTCACCTTCACCCAACGCCCGGCCACGCCACCGCCACGCATCACCGTCGGCGCCCAACGGCCCCATCCCCAGCTCGCCCCCGCCCAGCCCGGGCCCCGTCGCCGCGTCAACACCGAACCCGCCAAAGCCGAACAACCCCCCGAACCCGCTCCGCGCCGCATCGCCAGGCCACAGCGCCGCGCTGGCCAGCTCGTCCCCATCGACGCGCACCACCACCTGCGCATCGACCGGCCACGCCTCATCCCGCACCGCCGACACCACCACCTCATCGCCCCACGACCCCAGCGCCCAGCCCTGCGACACCCACGCAAGCTCACGCAACACCGCCAGCAGCTCCACCCGATGGTCACGCCCCCCATCGAGCACCAACCACACCGACCCGCGCTCGATCGACCCACTCACCTCGCAAAGCGCGCCATCGACATAA
>SLDI01000318.1:0-4933 GCA_007125385.1 Phycisphaeraceae bacterium
GACTACCTGCGCCTGCTCTTCGCCCGCGTCGGCCAGCCGCGCTGCTGGCACAAGGATGACAAGGGGCGGACGTGCGACCACCCGATCGCCAGCCAGAGCGCGACGCAGATCGTCGACCAGATCCTCGCCCTGCCCGAGGGCAGCCGGCTGATGATCATGGCCCCGGTGGTGCGCGGCAAGAAGGGGCATCACAAGGAGATCTTCGCGGGGCTCGCCCGGCAGGGGTACGTGCGGGCGCGGGTTGATGGCGAGGTGATGGACCTGCGCGAGATCGCCCGGGCCAGGGCGGGCACGCCCTTCACCACGCAGAAGCAGCGCTACCAGGCCCATACCATCGAGGTGGTGATCGACCGCATCGTCGTGCGCGACGATGAGCCGGCGGAGGGGGAGATCAGCGGCCTGCGCTCGCGCGTGGCCGACGCCGTCGAACTGGCGCTGAAGCTGGCGGAGGGGTTGGTGCTGGTGAGCCATCAGCCGCCGGAGAAGAAGAGCGGCGACGCGTGGACGGATCAGCTTTTCAGCGAGAAGTATGCGTGTCCGCTGCATCCGGAGTGCAGCCTGGAGGACCTTGAGCCGCGGCTGTTCAGCTTCAACTCGCCTTACGGGGCGTGCCCGGCGTGCGGCGGGCTGGGCACGATCCTGGAGTTCGACCAGGACCTGATCATCGCCGACCCGGGCCTGTCGCTGGCGGACGGGGCGGTGGAGGCGTGGCGCAAGCATGGTCGGCGGATGAACATCTACTACGGGCGGCTGATCCGCCGCTTCTGCCGCGATTTCGAGGTGAGCCCGCACACCCCCTTCCGCAAGCTGGGTAAGGCCGTGCAGCGGATTCTCCTGCACGGGACCAATGCGCGGGACGAGTCGCGGTATGACGCCTACTTCGAGGGCGTGATCCCCAACCTTCAGCGGCGGTTTGAGAACACGGACAGCGAGTATGTGAAGTCGCGGCTGCACAACTATCTGTCGGAGGCGCCGTGCGAGGCGTGCGCGGGCGCGCGGCTCAAGCCGGAGGTGCTGCACGTGTTTCTGGAGGTGCCGGGGGAGGTGGAGAACGACGCGTCCGGGCGACGGCCCGAACCCCCCTCCCTTCGGGAGGGGTTGGGGGAGGGTGCGTCCGGCGGCCGTGGGCGCACGACAACATCAAAGACCTCACGCACAGCGGACCCACCCCCACCCAGCCTCCCCCGAAGGGGGAGGGGCCGGAGTGCGAGCAACGGCGACGCCGGCGGTCACCCCGTGCGCTACAACATCGCCGACGTCACACGCATGACCATCGAGCAAGCCGTCGGCTTCTTCGAGCGCCTCGTGCTGAGCACCGAGCAGACGCACATCGCGGCGCCGATCCTCAAGGAGCTGCACGCGCGCCTCGGCTTTCTCCAGAGCGTGGGCCTCGGCTACCTCAGCCTCGATCGCACCACCGGCACGCTCTCCGGCGGCGAGGGCCAGCGCATCCGCCTTGCGACCCAGGTCGGCTCCGGGCTCGTCGGCTGCTGCTACGTGCTCGATGAGCCGACCATCGGCCTGCACCAGCGCGACAACGACCGCCTCATCACCACCCTCCGACACCTCGCCGACATCGGCAACACCGTGATCGTCGTCGAGCATGACGAGGACACCATCCGCGCCGCCGACCATCTCATCGACATCGGCCCGGGCCCGGGGCGACACGGCGGGCGGGTCGTCGCCCAGGGCTCGCTCGACGCCGTGCTCGCCGATGGCGACTCGCTGACGGCCGCGTATTTGCGCGGCGAGAAGCAGATCCCCGCCCCCGCCGCCGCGGCGCGGCGCAAGCTCGATCCGGAAAAGCGCGCCCTGGTCGTGCGCGGGGCGCGCGAGAACAACTTGAAGTCCATCGATGTCGCCTTTCCTCTGGGCGGCATCGTCGTCGTCACGGGCGTGTCCGGCTCGGGCAAGAGCACGCTCGTCAACGACATCCTCTTCAAGGCGGGCAAGCGGCAACTGCTCGGCTCGCGCATCAAGCCGGGCGAGCACGACAAGCTCGAGGGGGTCAAGCACCTGGAGCGCATCATCGACGTGGATCAGTCGCCCATCGGCCGCACGCCCCGGTCGAACCCGGCGACGTACACGGGCGTGTTTGACCTCATCCGCGACCTGTTCGCCAGGACGAAGGAGTCGAAGATCCGCGGCTACAAGCCCGGCCGGTTCAGCTTCAACGTCAAGGGTGGCCGCTGCGAGGCGTGCCAGGGCCAGGGCACGAAGAAGATCGAGATGCACTTTCTGCCGGACGTCTACGTCGAGTGTGAGCTGTGCAAGGGCAAGCGCTACAACCGCGAGACGCTGGAGATCACCTACCGCGGCAGGAACATCTCCGACGTGCTGAACATGACCGTGGAGGAGGCGCTGGAATTCTTCGACAACTTCGCCGACATCAAGCGGCTGCTGACGGCGCTCAACGACGTGGGGCTGAGCTATGTTGAGCTTGGCCAGGCGTCGACGACGCTCTCCGGCGGCGAGGCGCAGCGGGTGAAGCTGGCGACGGAGCTGGGCAAGCGCTCGCATGGGCAGACGCTTTACATTCTGGATGAGCCGACGACGGGGTTGCACTTTGCCGACGTGGAGCGTCTGCTGGAGGTGCTGCATCGTCTGGCGGACGCGGGTAACACGGTGGTGATCATCGAGCATCACCTGGACGTGATGCGGTCGGCGGACTGGATCATTGATCTTGGGCCCGAGGGCGGGGCGCGCGGCGGGGAGGTGGTGGCGACGGGCACGCCGGAGCAGATCGCGGCGTGCAAGGCGTCGTACACGGGGCAGTTTCTGCGCAAGCATCTCAAGCGCGTGGCGGCGGTGGCGTGAGGGTGGGTGGCGAGGCAAAGGGTATGAAGCCGCGACCGTTGGTCGCGGGGCGGCGGCGTGCGGTGCTCGAAGGCGGGGCGCGCGAACGGGGCGTGGGTGGCCGGCGGTGTGGGGATCGCGGTCGGGAGGCGGCGGGTGGCGAGGGGGTGTCTGGGTGTTTCGGTCGACCCGCGCCGATGTCCCGCGACCAGCGGTCGCGGCTTTGTGTGGTTCGGTGCGCAGGCTTGACGAATGGTCACGCACGATCGTGGCCTTGGCGAGAGGACTCGCCAAGACCACGGCGCCCGGCACCCGGCGCTTTGTCGGCTTTCCGCGTCAGGCGTTGCGCAGGATCTTTTCCATGGCCTTGCCCTTGGCAAGCTCATCGATGAGCTTGTCCAGATAGCGGATCTCGCGCATCGTGGTTTCCTCGATGTCTTCCACGCGGACGCCGCAGACCACGCCTTTGATGAGGGTTCGCGAGGGGTTCATCTGTGGCGCTTTTTCGAAGAATGTTTCAAAGTCGACCTGGGCATTGATCTGCGCGTTGAGCTTCTGCTGGGTGTATCCCGTCAGCCAGCGGATGATCTGGTCGACTTGGGCTTTTGTGCGCCTTTTTCTCTCGGCTTTGGCGACATAATGGGGGTAGACGCTGGCGAAGCTCATGGCGTAGATTTTGGGCCTGGGCATCGATGTGCTCCCGCGGATCAGTGGACGCGAGCGTTGTCAGCCTCGCCAGCGGGCGCCTGCTGTGGGTCATGCTCGAACGCCAGGCCCTGCGGGAATGTTTCGCGGGCCTCGTACCCGATCGCGCGCCGTGCCGGCCCGGGATCGAGCACGGGCGGGTCGGCCTTGCTCGCGGCGTAGAGCACTTCGTAGCCGACGTTCTTGGCCTCGACGCACAGGCGGAAGAAGCGGCCGGCGTCGTTGCGGCTGAGGTAGATGCGCCGGGCCACGTCGCTCTTGGCGATGCGGTCGACCATCTCGGCCTTGCGCGGCAGCCAGCCGATGCGCACGGCGATCACCGACAGGCCGTGGCGGGCGTGATACATCCTGCCCCACTGCTCGGCGAGGATCTTGGTCACGGCGTAGTGGTTGCGCGGGGCGGTCACGTCCACGCCGACGGGCTCGGGCCGGTCCTCGGCGTGCACCAGGCCGGTCACCGCCTGGACGCTGCTGGCGAGCACGACGCGTCGCGCCGCGTGCTCGCGGGCGGCCTCGAGCACGCGGTAGACCCCCACGACGTTGGGTTCGAGCAGCCGCTGCATGAATGGGGCGTCGTCGGGCTGGGCGGCCAGGTGCACGACGCTGTCCATCGACGCCATCGCCGCGTCCACCGTCGCGGCGTCGGCGATGTTGCCGGTGACCGCCTCGTCGACGTGGGCGGGCTCGGCGAGATCCAGCCCGCGCACGAAGTGGCCCGCGTGGCGCAGCGCCTGGCACGTGATCTGCCCGATCGCCCCCGCCGCTCCGGTGACCAGCACCCGGTGGGCCATGTCTTGCTCCCTCGTGGCCATCGCGGACCATTGTAGAACATGGTCCGCCTTCGGTTGACCGCCGCCGCGACGATGCCCGGGAGGCGAACGGCGCACGGCGGGGGTGGACATCAAGAAGGCGGCGGGGGCATGGGGAGGGATGCCACACAGCATCGCGCAGTCTGCTGTGTGCCGAACGTCGTCGGGCGCTCGCACACAGCACCCTTCGGGATGCTGTGTGGCACCCAACCCACGGCATCACCCAACCCACGGCATCACGCGTCTGCTGCAAATCTGAGGTCCGCCTCGCGGGGGTGCCAGGGCGCTGGCACTGCCGGCGGCCGGGGCGTGTTAGGCTCCGTCCGAAAATCGCAGGAGTGGGGGTGCCAGGGCTTGTCCCGAAGGGCAAGCCGTGTCTCCGTCGGCCGTCACACGGCTTGCCGCTTCGCGGTCAAGCCGTGGCACCCACTTTTCGGACGGAGCCTGGGATTCTGGCCGGATCGGTCGCCGAGCCTTCCGCGGGGTGGCGGGTCGGGTCGGATTCAAGGGTGGCAGGGGTTCGGCGTGGCGGGGGGTGATGGAGGTGTCGCATGATCCTGCGTGTCGGCCCGTTCAACTACCGCGTGCACTTCGTCCAGGGCTACATCGACCACGAGGGCCAG